>JADHSL010000091.1 GCA_016776925.1 Pirellulales bacterium
GCCGGCCCCGTTGCTATAGCGACGGCCGATCGTTGAACAACGTATGGTCTCTCATCGTGATCCTGATCGGGGCGATAGCCCTCAGCTCTCATCGCCGGAGCAAGGCATCTTCCAGTCCATTGGACATGGGTATGAGACCTTGACCAAGCTCTTCGACGCGGTGGACCACATCGAAGACCGCCTCTCCGGGAAAGTCGTGGCGTCTGTTATGGACCCTTCGCTCGGGCTGACACCCGTTGCTGCAGCCGCTTCGCGCAGTCAACGACTTTTCCAACTCGTCGAAAATGATAGCACAACCAGGCAGTACATGGATTTCTCTCTGGCGGCCGGCATGCCGCCCACCCTCATTCAGCACACCCTGAATATGGTGGCGGACTTTGCATATCGCCATTGTGAACTCCAGCGACAGGAGTTAGGTACTGCGTTTGAGAAGGCGATTACTGATGCTGAGCTGCACACGAAGTGTGCTGCTATTAAGGCGGAGCTCGACACCGCTAATTCCCTGCTGCAGTCTATTGAGGAATCATGGCGTGCAGTGCAGGGGTCGGAGTCCTCAGGTCGCGCGGCTTTTGCGGTACGGCGTGACACTGCTGTTCAGCAGTGGGTGGAGGAGACGACGAAGAATACTGATCTTTACAGGCGTATGGCGCTGCTGGAATCGTCCATCAAGGGTCTGATGGATTCGTCGGAGCAGGAGCTGATCCGTGTGCAGGGCGATGTGCGCATGCTGGACGAGAATGCTGTGAAGAAGACTGACGATCACAGTAAAATGCTTAATAAGCAGCTGAAATTCCTGCAGGAACAAATCGCGCCAGGTGGTATTCCGAAATCAGCAGCGATCAATGGCATCCTGCTTGTCCCTGTGCAAATGAACACCCTCCTCAGGGGTCAGGAATTTGTGCAGGAAATGGAGTCGTTCAGAATCCTGAATTCGTCGTTCTTCCATGTCACAGGTCCAGAGATCAAACGGGTGGGGCACGACATGGATCCGGTTTCAGGTCGGTTTCATCGCCCTCCTAGCAGTCTGGATGGATATGCAGGTGTTGATCCTGCGACGCGTGAGCGGTATCAGCTGGAGTCGGAGACCCTGTACACGAAAATCACCTCGTCGCCTAACGTAACCCCTGAAATGATTCAGCAAGTGCTTCGCCCTTTCAACATAGGGACTCGCAACACAGATGTGGCGGTTATCGGCGACAGGGATGGCGTGTCGCTGTACTGGGCGTTCTTGTCTCTCTTTCGCCCTCTCAATGCCACTTATCGTAATGATGTTGAGAATTACCTCGACAAGGCGTATGAGCTATTCGAAGTGTATGATGGCCACATCGTGGCCAATATGAGTGTGATCCTGAAGCACATCCATGAGGCTAAGCTGATGGGTGTCAGGATTAAATGGCACAAGACGGGCGAGCGGTGGTTGACGAAGCTGAGTGAGCGCCCCAATTTCGCAGTCGGACTGCAACGCTTCGATAAGTGCACGGTTGACCCTGATGATTGTGTCCTGCGGCTTGAGGAGATGTGCAGAGAGATCTCGGTCATTGCTGTGAAGGAATTCACATCTGAGGACACTAATGCCCCGTTCAAACAGCAGACCATGGCGATGGCTGCTGATGCAGGTGAGGAGGATTATGACCCCTTCACCGATCATGCCCTCGCAGATTGGGGTGTGGACGACACCTTCGCATTCGCCACACACGATATGAATGGCGACATGCGACCCTATTATTCGTATAATCGCAACCCTCATAAGGGTAAGGGCAAGGGTTCTCCTTTCGTCCCCAACGCAGGTGTGGTTCCTGGCAAGGCGTTGTCTGAGGCTATGGCGCGTGGTGGCCGGGTGATTGGTCATGCGGCAAAAGGGCAGCGGTCATATGGTCGTTCGTCGGGTCGAGGGGGTCGTGGACCCTATCGCCCTCCTGCTCACTACGCTGGTGGTTACCAGGGTATGGCTGCAGATGAGCATCCAGCGTATGAGTACACAGCGGCACAAATGGCAGCCTATCAGGCCAGTGGGCAGCCCACTTGGGATCGTGTCAAAGGCTGCTTCGGTGATGCCTGCCCGAGGCCGAAGCACCATCGCTATGAGCTCTGCAACACCTGCCATGTTAATGGGTCTATGGCGGGCAAGCTGAAATGCCGAGATGGGCAGTATCATGCGGTGGTGGCAAAGGAGGCCTCTCAGGAGAGCAAGGTGGCGAATGCGAGATCGATCACTCTGGCTGGGCAGAAGTATCGTTCTGGGGCTGGTGCTATGTTGGCCGAGGATACCGCGGGTGCTGATGAGATGGACGCGATTGTGGGCATTATGGCGTTGTCAAATCCTGATGCTTTCAGCGCTGGGAATATTGAAGATGTGGGCAATAAGCGTATTCGTTTCTCAGAGCAGCAAGATCACAGTCCGTCTGGCGCTGGTCTCTTCGCCCCTCATGGTGGTCCTGCCCCAGCACTGGGCATCACGGCTATGCAAGCGCACCTGGCTCAGCTGCAGCAGGGCCAGCAGTAGGATGCTGGACTGCATCAGCCAGAATGGCGATCGCGAGGGTACCCAAGGCGTCTATGGTTGGCATATGGGGCGCGGTCGGTGAAAGGACGAGCTATCTTGAATCGGGCTTTGCACGATGCAACTCTCCTTCAGCGACCCTCAGATGACTGCGATGCGTTCGCAGGCATCCAAGTGCCTGAAGCGGTCACACAGGCTGATGCGTGTGAGAGGTGGTTTGAGGACGTGGTGGCTATGCTAGCGGACTGTGGTATCTCACAGGACACAGGGCATTCACCATCGTCGCACACCTCTTCAGCTCCTATTTCTCTCTCTAAATTAATTCAAAATTCAAGTTTATGTCCTCGAAGTAATCCTCTCGTATGTCACACAGCGGCAGCGTACCAAGATTCAGAGATATGCTGCCTTCCTCGCCCATCGGTGCCAGAGTCTCTCACTGGCATGCGATGTTCTCGTCAGGCAACACGACAGGAGATTCGTGAGGAGCTACGAGTATGGCGAGATGGTTTCACTGTGGATATGGCGCGGAGGGCGTGTGCCTTTCGCGGGCCGTCATACAGTTTTGGAGGGTTCTGTACAGGAGGGTGTTTAGATACACTGGCTGCGATTCGTAGTGGGTTTATTCCGTTGTGGGGCACGGAAATTGATCCACAACGTGCTGAAATGTTTTGTCATCTCAGTTCGGCTCCATGCTTGGGAGATACGTTCGCAGTGGATTTCACACGACAGTCTCATGTGGTTCTGTTGTGGAGTGGTCAACCTTGCCCTGATTATTCAACAGGAAAAAGTGGTGGTCCTGTGGGGGCTGAAGGTGACACCGGTTGGCAGTTTGCACGGCAGTATGAGAAGGTTCTTGAGGTCATGCCTGACTGTTTCGTGTTGGAAATGGTGCCTAACGCCCTGTATATTGATGGGGGGTCAGCGGTGAAGACGGTGCTGGGTGCTCTCACGTCGTCTTATCGCCAGTTCATAGAGGTGGTGAAGGTTGCTGAGCATGGGGATGCGTCGGCGCGTGAACGCCTGCTCATCGTGGGTTTTCGTCGTGCGACTGTCTCAGGGGATGCTGCTAATCTCTTTGCATTCCCTCGTCCTCAGTATAATGCTGGGCATTATCATATCGCTGCTGATATTGCGGTGCCTGACGAGGAAGTGGAAGAGCAGTATTGGCTGCATGATTCGCCTCCTCTTCTACCTCCTTCACTTCCTCAACCTCTGCAGATGCACCAAGTGGCACGAGTGGCTCCAGGCATGGGTTTCTCAGAGCGCCCACATGCTGTTCAGTCGTGGCTTGGTTTGGTCAATACCCAGACGACACACAATGGTGGAGGTCGTCGCCCTCCTCTGCAATGGCGCTATGGTGAGCCACTGGTCGACACAAGGCTGATGGTGCCTGTTGAGACGTGTCGTGCTGCTTCTCTTCCATGTGATTATCAGGCGTGGTGTAACTCGTTCAATTCAGGCAACGAGAAGCATGATGATCGTCACCTGCGTGAGTGTGTGAATATGGGTGTCCCTGTTCGCACAGCATGTGCAGTGAATGCGGTGATTCATTCAGTGCTGGTGGCAGCGGGGATCCCTTTCGATGTCTACCCATCCACCCCATCCCAGGCAGAGGCTGTCTTCGCGATGCAAGAAGCAGCAGCGATGCGCATCGAGGCCAAGGATGTGGGGTCTTCCGTAAAGGTTGAATCGATTAAGGTGGACACAGGTGCGACCACAACGTTCATGGGGCCTGGAGTAGAGCCATACCTGCGTAATCCCACCCCGTCGTCAGCGGTCATTCGTGTTGCGAGTGACAAGGTGGTGATGAAAGGTCGGGTGAAAGGTACCATGAAGGCGAATGTGGTCAATATGGCGTCCTATGACACCATCCCTAAAGTTACCCCAGGGTTTGACATGCACCCCACGACAGTGGATGGGCTGACAGCGGATCTTCTGTCTGTGGATGAGTATTATCGTCAGGGGCGGTTTAATGTGTTGTTACGTCAACCTGATTTTGAGGATGGTGTGTCAGAGTTGTATCGAGCGCCACGCCCTGGGTCTCCAGCAGTGCGTATTCCTCTGACGTATGACTGGAATGGCAGTGGCGGTTGGTACATGCATTATATTCCAGCAGAGCATGTGGACACTCGTGATGTCATGCTCTGCTGCAACACCATCATCGATACTATGGCGCACAGTAACAGGGAGACAGCCTTGTTGGCACAGTCGTCGTTCATGAGTGATGCTGAGTGTAGTGTCCTGCATGACACCCTCGCACATCACCCGTGTGTAGACGAAGTGATTCTGTCCTCTGTGCAGGAAGCCTTCGCGGGCGATGGTATAGCCACAGGCCCTGTTACTGGGGTGGTAACATCCGAGGATCAACATCGAGCTGCGACTCGTGATGATCCAAGTCCCATGCTGGCTTCTGAAGAACGGACCGCTGAGAAGCTCGGCATGGTCTGGGGCCACAGTGAGGGTGAACGTGAGATCCTGGGCGTCAAAGCTGGGATGCGGCAGGCGTTCAAGCGAATGTCTCGTAAGGAGTTTCACGAGAGATTTTCGCACTGTGGGACCCACAAGGGCTGTCGGACATGTCAAATGGCAAAGGGTCTGATGCGGCGCATCTTCACGAAGGTGGATCCATATCGTGAGAATCGAGTGGGGCATACCTGGGCCATGGATGGGATCACATTCAACACGCGCAGTGAGCAGGGTTGTCTCTATCTGGTGGTCCTTCGTGATTTGGCGTCCGGGGCGTTTCATCTCATTCCGCTATATCGGAAATCGGATATTGTTCCAGCGTTCCGAGATTGGGTGCTTCAGATGCGGGCGAATCCGGTTTATCAGCACATGCCATATCCTGTGGTCTCCAAGGTTCGCACAGATAATGAGGGTACGTGGAATCTGAAGGCTGGGCCGTGGAATGAAATGCTGTCCCAGCTGTCACCTCTCGTGGAGATGGAGTATGTCTGTCCGGATGCTCATGCTAAGGAGAACGGCTTCGCAGAAGCAGCGGTGAAGCTGGTGGAGCATCAGATCAAATGCAGCCTCTATGCTGCGAACTTGCCCAAAAGTTATTGGCAGTTTTGTGCAGCTGATGCCCTCTTCCTTCTTAATCGTTTTCCTGCGTTGAGTGACGACGCGGTTATGCCAGCTGACGGTGACCGTGCCAGGCCTCTGGAGATGCTGAGCAGGGGATACTGGTCACGTCGTACACTGGACAGGGCGTTGAACTATTTTGTCCCTGTTGGCACACCTGCACTTGTGCATGTGCCCAGCCTTGGTAGCTCGCTTGATCCGAAAACCAGATGGGGAGTATGCATTGGGATGTATAATGAGCAACCTACGTGGCGCTGTCCGTATACGAAGGCTACATTCAGGAGTAAGAGCTATAGTGCTTATCGGTTACGAGAAGGTCTGAATTTTGCGCAATTCCTGAACATACCCCTGGCGCCCTCAGCACAGGCGCAGATGCAAGTGGATGCTGAGATCTATGAGCGCCCTGAGCTGATCGTTCAGCTTCGTGACCCTGTGCCGTCGCAGTTTTCACCAGTGGTCATCGCAGACGAGACAGCACGGGTTCGGGCTCAACACGGGGCATCGGTTCCATCAGATCCTAGTCGCATGCAGATGGGTGAGGTAGGCCCAAAGTTGTCGGCTGAGGGTCGTGTTCTGCAAACAGATCCGACCACAGGGCGATTGTTCTATGCTCCTGAGCAGCAGACTGAGCCCACCCTGCCTGAGTCAACCCAGCCTACATCAGCTGTTCCTGCTCCCTTCGAAGCGCCTGATTCTGACGAGTCAGATGACCCTAGCCCTGACAGTGGTCCTGCAGATCCAGCTATGGATCTCCTCCTCAAGGATCAGAGCACTGCAATAAAGCGCTCTGCACGCAAACGTCAGGCTGAGAAGGATGCACCAGGGCAAGATGTACCACTGCAGACGATGATACCTGCAGTGCCTGCGGATGTTAGTCAATGTGCTCCACCCCCTGTGAAGAAGCACAAGACATCCTCAGGGCCGAAATCATGTCGTGTTGCGACTCCTGTGGCTCCACCTGACATGAATTCGGGGGGACAGGTGCCTGTTCCGAGTATGCAGGTGATGGAGTTGCCTGATGATTTTGATTCCATTCTGGATCTTGAGACGGTACCAGGTTATGCGGACGAACTCCAGAAGGAGGATTGGGAAACGTCGGCCATATGGGAACGCGCTGTTGTTGCTGGGTCGTCGTGTCTGCTTAAAAACCTGTTGAAACGTGTGCCGTTAGTGAAGGTTGTTCCTCCGCAGTTACATGAACTATACCGGGACTGGCTCGTCACCATTCGTGGATACCTGCCTAAGGATGTGCCGTGGAAGACATCGCGTGGTAAACCATCAGCGGTGGATTTTGTGAAGATCGGCATCAAGCTGCCTGAGCCTTATGGCAAGGAATGGGCGCATATGTTGCGGATACATCATCGGCAGTCGAAGGCGGGCAAGCGCGAGGATGAAATTGAGCGAGCGTATTGTGCGGAAGAGTCGCTGGTGGAGGTGTTCATGGAGCAGCGTGTGGTTCTCAACGCTTTCAAAGCTGAGCTGGCGGGATATTCACCGTCTAAGTTTACAGCCAAGAAGGGCGTTAAGGCGGTTGCAGTGGGTCACAAGGCTCCGCCGAAGACGCTGGGGCATGCTTTTCACGGACCAGATGCAGCAGTGTGGATGAAGTCAGCGACGGAGGAATTCGATGGGCTGACAGAAGCTGGCGTTCTGGAGCATGGCCTCACCTTGTCTCAGCTTGCAGCGCGTGGTGTACCGATCAATCCTGTGACAGGTCGTGTTAAGCCAATGCCGTTGAGCATCGTGCTTGACCATAAGTACACTGATGGAGTGTTAACGCGGTACAAGACGCGGATGGCTCTGGCGGGTCACAAGGGCAATATGAAGAAGGGGGAGCATTACGACAAGACGTTCGCTGCGAGCCCCAATTCTAATAGCTCTCGGTTGCTGCAGGCACTTATGGTTACCCATAAATGGAAACGGTTGTGTTTTGATATCAAGCAAGCGTATATTCACAGTGATTTACCTCCGGGCAAGCTTATCGCGATTCGGTATCCTGATGGCTTCAAGCGCAATGATCCTGAAACGGGCGAGGAGCTCTTCTGTCTGCTGAAAAAGAACCTCTATGGTCATCCAGCAGCATCACGGGCGTGGAGTCAAACACGAGATGCCTTCCTTCTCTCCCACTTCAACCCCCCTGACGGCTCGTGGACCTGTTCTAGGTGTGTGTCGGATCCATGTCTGTTTCGCCTGACTCAACGCCGAGGAGACAAGGTTCATCAGGCCATCATGCTGGTATATACAGATGACTGCGATGTCATCGGGGATGATGAGGACATGATGCAGTCCATTTATGCTGCGATCAGTTCTAAGTGGGGTGCTAAAATTGTCCCGGCAGATTTTGTGCTGGGGGTGAAGCGTGACCTCACAGTCGATGCTGAGACAGGCTCCATGACGGTGGACTTATCTATGGGCGCCTTCATAGACGGGATGGTCGACGCGTTTGCAGAGCACCTCTCTGATGAGCCTGCTGACACTCCTTTCCCCACTGATGCCGCGAAGATTTCACGCTACGCCTTTTCACAGGGGCGTGTGGGGGATGATATTATCGCGAAGAATCTGGATAGAGGCTATATGCGTGCAGTGGGTATGCTCCTGTGGGCAGCGAGGAATGTTTATGCTGAATGTGCTGTGGGAGTATCAATTCTGTGCAGGGTGATGTCGTGTCCTGACGATAATGCATGGGAAGCAGCGATGCATATGATCCGATGGCTACGTGGGCAACGTGATAGGGGCATACGCTTCACAACGCCACCACGACCATCGGGTGATGCGATGTGCACTAAACTGAATTGCAGTGCATTGAATTCAGCTCGATTGAATTGAATGAACAGAATTGCACGCCATTGTTGTCGACTGACTCTTCTGTGGCAGGTCATGTCCTCGCTGATTGCTCATGCTTTCAGGGCTCTCACGACTGCTGTGTGGCAGCATGGGGCATGAGTTGTGATAATATTGAATGATAATAATAATTCTCCTGGTGATGGAACCACAAACATCAATGATAATGTGTCTTCTGTCCTCGATGACTGAGGTACGTCAGTCGTCCTCGATGGATGAGGCGCGTCAGTTGTCCTCTCTGGGGCACCCTCGATGGTTGAGGTGGTCGGTGTCGGTCGCAAGTCCTCGATGGCTGAGGCGGATAGTCGTCCTCGATGGCTGAGGTACGTCGGTTGTCCTTACTGGGGCACCCTCGATGGCTGAGGTGGTCTGTGTCCCTCTCAAGTCCTCGATGGATGAGGCGCGTCGGTTGTCCTTCTCGGGGCACCCTCGATGGCTGAGGTGGTCTGTGTCCCTCTCAAGTCCTCGATGGATGAGGCACGTCGGTTGTCCTTCTCGGGGCACCCTCGATGGTTGAGGTGGTCGGGGCTGTATATACCCTCGGTGGATGAGGCGTGTCTGTCGTTGTCGAAGTCCTCGATGGGTGAGGCCAGTCGCTTATATCATATAGAATTCATATTTCGATCATGGACTGTCTCCACAACTATGAGTATGATAATGATACCATTCTCTTTATGACATACTGCATGTGACGGCAGATGATGATCCGACTCGACGGGTGATGGGTGTCCCTGAAACGGGCCCTGGAACCCTGGTGGCGTTCTGCGATGCTTCTAATGATGCGGATAAGCTGGACGGTTTGTGCCAATACGGTTACGTGCTGACTATGGCGTCTGGTCCAGTGATTTACCACAGCAAGAAACTGAAGCATGTGTCGCCGAATGGTGCTGTATCGTATTGTGAGTACATGGCGCTTTGCATGTGCAATCAGGCGGTGGTGTGGCTTCGACAACTTCTGCTCGAATTGGGCGAGGATGAGTTGCTGAATGAGCCGACCATTGTTTATGGTGATAATCGTTCAGCTAACACCCTGTGTGTCGAGGACATTGTTACTGCTGGGAATATGTATATACTTTTACCATACCACTGGAATAAGGAAGTGGTGCAACATGGGTATGTGCAAATTCGGGATTGCAAAACGGCGTACAATATCGCAGATTTGTTCACCAAGCCTGTTCCAGCTCAGAAAATTCGGGAGCTGTTGGCGAAGCTGTGTGGGTACGCTCCGGTTGATTTCGCGGAGATCGACAAAGGCTTCTTCACTTCAGACGCGGATGGCAAATAACTGTCAATCGCGCCGTGGCTGATCGTGCAGCTACGTTCTCGTTCACCGTTCAGTGTACATCGGCGAACTGCAATGTCGGCATGGCTGGCTGCGTGGTATCGATGTCACTGGAGAATCAGATGAGTTCGGCTTTTCGGTGATCCTGGAGGCGGCGTCCACCGGGTGATCGCGAACTGAGTTCGATAGGGCTCTGGCGGCTTGCGCTGCTGGTGCATCTGATTCTCGTGGGCAATACACACCGTTGTGTGTAGCTCACCTGGGCTCTGCGTCTTTCGGAAGACAATTGCAGTATATGCCCGTATATCTGGAATGTCTGTTTCTCTGGTGACAACTCTAGTCGAGTTGGGGGGGACAGTCCACGTAACATTCCAGATTGAGCCAGGACCACCCATATTGGGCGGACCTGGACTGGACTAACGGTCAGGAGTCCAGTTAGTCTCATAGCGCGCTGGAGCGCTGGGGGGTTCGGCCTTTTCTTTTATACGCCGGCCCCGTTGCTATAGCGACGGCCGATCGTTGAACAACGTATGGTCTCTCATCGTGATCCTGATCGGGGCGATAGCCCTCAGCTCTCATCGCCGGAGCAAGGCATCTTCCAGTCCATTGGACATGGGTATGAGACC
>JADHSL010000092.1 GCA_016776925.1 Pirellulales bacterium
TGTAATACTTTTTTTGGTATCTGCTTTGTAGCGAAAACATTTTCCTCAGTGAGTTGTTTTTTGAAAGCAAACTGAAAAACAGTATTCACATAACCATTCGTTCGTCTTGCTGTAGAGTTCTCGTCCAAACCTTCCTTCTCTACCAACCATCTCGCAAACTTGAGTGCGTGATCAAGAGTGAAATCTCGAATATCGCTTATTCGGTTTTTCCTAGAATATTTTTCAATCCTTGTTGTTGCTCTGATGTACTTGTCTTCGTTCGATCCTGCCTTAAAGTCTCGTTCACGAAAAAACTCTCGGATGACCGTTGTTACCTTGTACTGATCAAGTTCGCTTTCGCTTTGAATCTTGACTCCAACACCAAGCAGTCTCAGCTTCTCCTTGATTTCCTTACTCTGATCGTCCAACCACTTTTGATCCTGACTGGATAACTCAAATTCGTTTCGCTCCGCATTGACAAGCCTTGATGCTCTGGATTTGAAATTCCTTCTTCCTGCTTCTGTTGTTCCGATAGGCAGATGAATATTGACCTTCTTGCGGTTCACATCGAGCATCTGAATTCGTCGCTTTTTTTTGTTGCTTTTAGTAGTCATTTATAGTTCCTCCAAGTTAAGACAAATGTAAGTTTTCAAATTTTGTATTGCTTTTCGATCACACTTTCAGTATCTGATTGCAGTGCCATCGTTTCATTCGACCAGTATCAATTTCTGGTTTCGGAACAATTCCACCATCCATCCATTTTTTCAGTGTATTTCGACTTATACCGTATATTTCGAGCAAGTCCTTTGTCTCCAACCACACTTTATTTGTCATTGCTTCACTTTCCTTCATTTTGATTTCCACTCAGTTCTATTGTTTTTCAGTACTTGTCGTTCTGTTAAAATGATTATACCATATTATCATCCAGAGTCAACAGAAATCTTGAGAAATTAACAGGATTTGCTTTGCTTTTTTGCCGATAACAAGCGATATTCACAGTCGTGAAAAGCCCGAAAACGAGAGTGCCCCTATGCCATCTAAAAAACAGCTAGATTCCGCTGCTCAACTCAAAGCAATCAGCAAGGCTCTGATGAGAGAGCGTCAGATTGAGAACTGGCAGAAAGAGCTGAAAGACAAGATCGCAACGCTGGAGAGCCAATACGCCTCCTCAGAGCGTCAATTAGAGGAGCAACAAGCAGTACTTGGAATTGACCCTGCTCTTACCACAGTAGCAAGAGAGATGCTCTCCGAAGCTCTGGAGAAGCAGTCTGGAGACGATTTCCAGATCTACAACCCGAACTACGTAACGTCTGACGACAAAGAGAAGCTACTTGCGAATATCCTTAGCGACTTCAAAGCTGAGAATAGCGATTTAAACAAAATGCCGTTCGGAATGATCAAGGCAATTTTAAAGAGTCGATACAAAATCGAAACACCATCTGCTGGCTTATTCTTTCGAAATCAGCTAAAAAATTATGAGACTACTGGTGGCAACAAGAGCAAGTTTGTCTGCCTGAAAAAGTAGCAACCAGAGAAAAGAGTTGCAAAAAGAGTCACAGCTTTGGAAACTGCTATTTTAATGGCGTTGGCTGGGACCTCTTCGCCCACTACCCCATCTCTTAAAGTCCCGTAAACATCTTTGTTTATGGGACTTTTTTTTGCAGTTACGGCAAACGATACATCACGCGCGGGAATAACAGTCCCAACGAGGAAGGAACAGTTTACAGATCAGTCCCAAAAGCAAAATCAGTCCGAACGTTATTTTCAGCGAGTGATTTATTTCCAATTCGTAATTCCAGCCAAACACGCGATCGCTTCATTCTTAACTTGACAGGAATCTTGGTAGCCAAACTTTTTGCTATCTATTGATTTAACATTACGGAGCAAGCCGATCTAATGCCCACGGACCATGATCAATACGACTAAACTGCAATCGGTCATGCAGTCTGTTCGGGCGGCCTTGCCAGAACTCAATCCTCTCAGGGATTACCCGGTAGCCACCCCAGTGCTCAGGCCGAGGGATCGCCGTCTCGTCGGAGTACCGTTCTTGATACTCATTAAAAAACTGCTCAAGTGTGTCCCGACTGGGAATCACATTGCTCTGTGGTGAACTCCAAGCACCAATCTGCGACTGACTGGGCCGACTTTGAAAATAGTCATCGCTCTCGGCGGCAGTTACTTTTTCTACCCGTCCAGAAATCCTGACCTGCCGCTCCAATTCAACCCAGTGAAATGTCACAGCAGCATGTGGATTTGCAGCTAACTCTCTTCCTTTTTGGCTGGAGTAATTACTAAAGAAACAAAAGCCTCGTTCGTCATACCCGCGAAGTAAAACAATCCGGGCAGAAGGACGGCCCTCTGAAGTTGCCGTTGAAAGAGTCATCGCCTCGGGCTCTGACAAACCTGCCGCCACCGCCTCGTCGTACCATATTGTGAACTGTTGAAATGGATCACGGTTAATTCCTTGCTCATCAAGGGCAGCTCGTTCATAGCTTTTGCGAGCATGTGTTTCTCGTGAGGGCATTTCTGATGAATCCTTTCAATACTTGAAGACTGTTGTGCAAATTACGGCCAAAACTCTCATCAGCTTATTCAAAACTCTGGCGCTCGAGACCGTAACAGTCCGAGTCAGATTCCACGACATTCTCTTATTTACATGATATGAGTGCGATCGAAAATGACTACATAATCGCCTGGTCTCCTACCAATTCAATATGTCTTACGTTCCTCAATGTGGACACTCTCCTACAACACAAAATGATCGCGTTCTTGGAGACCCACCACAACGAATACACGACATATCGGTTTTTGTAATTGTATGGCAGACAGAATCAAACACCTCAAGAACTACAAAAATTGCTGCCGACGTCGTCAACCGTCATGGTATGACCGGCTGAGCATTATCCACACCACCGAAGACTTTCACATTCGATCCGATTGCAATGAGGCTCACCGCACGTATTGAATACGCTACCAATCCCAACCTTTTCCGAAGGGGCTTCAGATAACTCATGCACCTGCAATCCATCAATTTTTGACTTGAGGTGACTTGCTCGCTCACTCTTTTTTACCACCGTCGATCAAGGTCTTCTTGGGGCCCGTTTTGAACCAGCACTCGAATGTTCTTCGACTCTATTTTTTGAAAATTTGAATCATCACCGTAGTCACAAAAATGTTGACAAACCAAACAAAGGCAGTCGTTTTCTCCCAGCCCTGTAGGAGGTCACCAGTAGAACATCGCTCCGAGCCTCCCTTCCTGAGGTCTGACAGGCGTTTTTGACCTGTTTTCAAGCACATGACTCGCATATTTCAGAAACCGCTGTACACTCAAATTTCTTAAATGAGGAATAGCAGTTGTTTCCAATGTCGTGTGAGCAACTCAGCTGATTTTAAATTCATTCATTAACTTGGGTGAATAAAACGACACATTCAATACAAGGTATTCGAGGGTAAGTAAAACAGATGGGTCATTACACCGGGGCTAAAGCTCGCATTAATCGTCGTCTTGGATCTATGATCTTTGAAAGTGCTGGAGCAATACGAGCTTCTGAGCGACGTTCGGAACCGCCCGGTGTTCGGCAGAAGAGACGGAACAAACCTTCGACTTATGGTGAAGGGCTGATCGAAAAGCAAAAGATCAAGTACTACTACGGTTTTGGTGAGAAACAACTCAGACGATTTTTTGCCAAAGCAGCTCAGAAGACTGGTAACACCGGCGACATCTTCCTCATTGAGTGCGAACTACGACTTGATAATGTTGTTCGCAGAAGTGGTTTCACAAAGACGAGGCCACAGGCCCGGCAGGGTATTGTGCATGGCCATTTTACTGTGAATGGCATTCCTGTTGATAAACCTTCCTACCAGGTCAAGCCAGGAGACATCGTTGATGTCCGGAGGAAAGGGAAGCTTGTCGAACTATATCAACAAGCAATTGCAACCCAGACTGGTGAACCGTGTGACTGGATTAGTTCGGACAACGAGCGTCTAAGATTTACCGTTGACAGACGACCTGACAAGTCAGACGTCAGTTTGCCTGTGAACATCAACAAGGTTGTTGAATTCATGTCTCGCTGATTGTGGTCTTCTCGACACCATCCAGAACGACATGCATTCTTTCTTTTTCTGAGGCACCAAATGTCACTGCAATGTGACTCGTGCAAATGACACTTTGACAGGTGCTCATCTCTTTAGAAACTGTGGCGGGGCCCGCTCGCTCGCCATGTCATGTGTGCAACGTTTCCAGAATCTTGTCACTCGTTTTTCCAGCCAATCGTGTCGCTAGTCTGCTCTACTATCGTTTTTTCTGCGTTGCTGTTTTAAGAACCACGCATACAGTGCTGGATTCTCATAGGTTTCAGTCCAGGAATCATGACCTGCGTCTGGGTAGATTGTGACCTTTGGCCGTCCACCTGCTTTCCGAATTGCGGCAGCCATCGACTCTGAAAAAGAAGCGGGGACAACCTTGTCTTCTGCTCCATGAAATACCCATGTAGGAAGATTAATCAAGAGTTTTCCATCAAGCGTATTTCCGCCACCACATACTGGGGCAATTGCAGCAAATCGTTCAGGGGAATAAGCCGCGAGATCCCAAGTACCAAACCCACCCATGCTCAGCCCCGTTATATAGATCCGGTCCTCGTCGATATCATTGCTTTCAACAACTTCATCCAAAAGCACGGCAAGCCGCCAAGGCTCCCAATGACTTCCCCGTGGACACTGCGGGGACACGACAACAAAAGGAAGCCTTTTTCCGTTTTCAATAAGCTTTGGCGGTCCATGTTTTTTTACAAGATTGATATCACTGCCACATTCACCCAAACCATGAAGGAAAAGTAGCAGAGGCCAACCCTCAGCGGCCGGCTCTTCCTGCGGTACAGCAATAAGATATTGCATCTCGACAGCTACATCTTTGCGAAGGATTGCTACTTCCTGAGGCTGATCCTCCTGGCCAGAAGAAATTACTGGAAACAGAACAACTACAATAAAAATTACGATTTTTATAAACATTTATGTACAACCTTCAGAAGACTTTTTCAAAACCCGAGATGATTTCTATGAGCAAACACACCTTCAACGGTCTACTTGGGGTTCTTCTATGCATCTATAATCCACTCGCAACCGGTTGGTCTCAAGAGAACCACAACGAATCTATCCGAAATCCAAGTTTTGAATCCGACAATGGGTGGCGTCGCCTGCAAACCGAATCAAATGAATACTACGCCCCGGTTCACGGTACTCGTTATGCCGTGCTCAACGGAAGCGGTGATAAAATTGAGCAGGAAACAAGCCTCAAACTGTCAAAAGGGAAGTTATTCCATGTGACGGTCTGGGCACGAAGTATCTTTGACGAGAAGCATTCGCAACAACTCACCAGCCCAACACAAGACTATCCAGACGGCACGAGTGAAACCTCACATATTCGGCTGGAATTACGAATTGGTAATAAACCACTCGCTGAAAATGAAGTAGCCATAAACCCTGTCGAAATACTTGGTGCACCACGAGAGTTTTCTAACGACGACGGCGGCAATATCTGGATTGACGGAGGGTATCGACATGCCTTTAGTGAGAGCCGATTTGTGCAGAGGTTGGAACTTGACCCCATTCATGACCCCTGGGAAATCGCTCCAGACTTTGAAGACTACCAGCGGGCACAGGAAGACCATGGTGCCGTTTGCCCTGTCATCGTGAGAGACAGAAAACTCCTGTATGTCAGCACCTTCGAGGATCCGGAAGGTGAACAAGAAGAATATCACGCCATCCAATACATCGAGCCGACTGGAGAAGGTGCACCAAACTATCATTGGCCAGCAGCACCTCCTGAGAAATACGAGAACCTCGTTTTATCGCATGCTGGTGATGAAGATATCATTGCCTTCGATCCGTATGTATTTTTCGATGAGCTCGACCAAAGACTCTGGATGGCTTGGGGAGGGAACTTTATAGCAGTCACTGAACTGAATCCAGAAACCGGCCTTCTACTCCATGAGCAGGAAAATCCTGAAGTAATGACTCATGAAAAAATTCATGCAAGGGTTGCCGACCGGGCTACGAACCAAGAAGACGTGTGGACAGGCGATAACGAATGGATCGAGGGTGCCGCCATCTACCGAAAAAATGATTTCTGGTATTTGTTTGCGAGCTACGGCAGTCTCATGACTAGCTACACCATCCGAATGGGTCGCAGTCGTGATCCAATGGGGCCGTATGTTGACAAGGACGGCATACCTTTAACTCAGTTCAACAAACAAAAGCGACGTTTCGGAAATAGCTTCTTCCTCGGTGACGATGGGGCACAACTCGTACCAGGCCATCCACACTTCTGGGAAGAAGATGGACAAACATTTGTTGGATACGACTACAGGAAAAGTAAAAAAAGAGTTAATGGGACTGAAGAATCTCCTGATATATTTGGCGTCCGAAAGGTGTACTGGAAACATGGCTGGCCAACGATCTGGACACCGATCTCTGTCAGTGTCTCAGCTGAGCAACACCCAGACCTTCTTGGACAAAACATTGTTCTGTCAATTGAAAATACAGGTGACCCTGGCAGTACCGTCGCTGTCGACAACGTTTCATGCAGCGACGTCACCCACAATGAATGAAACCCCAGACATTTCAGCATCCAAAGGATTTCAGAGCCCACAAAAGACTGTATGCATCGACACAGGTCAGTCTCATTCAGACCACCCCGTAAGTTTTAGCAATGCCCTCCTCTCATTCGAAATGAGCACTACGTTTCTTTTCCTCTACAAGTGAACTTAGATACGCAACAAGATCTCGCACCTCTCTTTTTGACAATTGCTTCACGAGGTCAGCAGGCATACCAGAAAGACCAGCCTGCATTTCATCGACATCATCTTTATGAAGTGTCAACAAATCACCGTCTGCGTTCTGAATAACAAAATGATCAGCCTCTTCTTTTTTTATAACACCAGACTGAACCCGGCCCGTTGCCATCAAGAATTGGACTGTCGAATATCCGGGTGAGATCTTCGCACTCGGCAAAACAATGGACTCGAGAAGATACTCTGCTGTTTTTTCTCGACCAACTTTTGACAAGTTGGGCCCGACACTCCCTCCCCGCTCGTTGACCATATGACAACGAACACAAGTAACTTTCTTATTTTTAAAAAAGACTTTTTCTCCATACTCTACATTTCCACCAGAGAGGCACTCTCTGTAGTTCCCCAGAGGATCTTCTGGGTTTCTTTTATTTTCTATTTCACCAGCGGCATCCGCAAGAGACTTCACACCTCTCCTTTTTGCTGCTTCAAGAAGATCCAGCGTAATAGGAGAATGTGCATCTGCTGTCAGTTGCAATCGAAGGGCCTTCAAGAGAACGCTGTCTGCCTTCGTTGAACTCAGCTGACAAAGCATTTCAATGACCTGTTGCTGTTCGTCAGTCGAGTCACCTTGAAGCACATACTCCGCCTCTGCAACAGCTTCAGCTGGATCGATTGTTGCAAGTATGGTCCTAGCGACTTTACGCACTGCAGCATTGCCATCACGAACCAGCGCACCAACACAGTCTTTCAGTGTTGGGTCATGGAGACCGAACAAAGCTTTGAGTGAGGCTGCTCGAGCACCAGGCTCTTCTTCTACGTCGTTCACTCTTGTCCATAACAAGTCGACCGCCGCTTCGACCTCAAAAAATGTTACCAATCCAGCGGCCTTGATTTTTACTTTTTCAGTCCCAGAAAAAAGATCCTGAAGGCACTGCGAAAGATGTTCGGTGAAATCGAGTGGTGGCCTCTTTTCGACCGGACGATATTGACCTGAAAGACGATCGATATCCGATGGATTTTTCCATGCCATCAACGCGTCCATGGCCTCGACACGGATCTCCTCGCTTACCGCTTGGTCAGCCGCGACTGCAAGTACCTTCTCCGCCTCAGGCAGACCACCAATCCGGAAGGATGCTGCGACAGCATATCGTTGGGCGATATTTGGAACGTTCCGACTGCTCCCTAATCCAGCAAGACAGCGTATCGATTCTTTGTCTCTATTCTCGTATAGCCCACGAGCGGCTTCTGTCACAACTTGAGCATCCATATCACTAAGGAAGGCTCCGAGTTGTGGAGATTGCATTCGCGCCAAGGCAACAACTGCCCCAAGTCGTACTGGCTGACGTGTGTCGGACACGCATTGAACCAACTGATCTGCCGTCGCGCAAAAAGACAAAGACGAACAAACAGCACACCGAAGAACAGGATCAACATTATTATTGCTAGCAAGAGTATCGAGCAGTGCAGGAACCGCTTGTACCAGTGTTTTTTTCTCGTGGCGGGCGATTCTCCCCAAAGCAATCGCAGCTGCAGCCTTTTCAGCCGGAGAACTTTTACGTTCATCTTTTTCAGTTAACGCATCGATCAAATAAGGAACAGTTTGTGGAAAATGCCCATCGCCCAGAACGACAATCGCATTCCGTCGCACCTCAGTATGAGAATCCTTTAGTAATGGAACGAGTGCTTGGTAATTGACCGCTTTCTTTCGAGACAATTGGCCCAAACCCCAAATTGCATGAATTCTTGCCAGGACGTCACGACTGGTATCAGTGCTTACCTCAAGAAGTGATTTCAACGCCCCACGATCAGCAAGAGTAAACTGCGCTCGCTGGCGAACACGTCGATCGTCATGTTCAAGGAGGTTGATAAGTTCGGTGGTCGAAAGTTTCTCAAGGCCAACCTGCAACAGTTCAGCAATCTCTGTAACTGCCTCTTGGGATGACGACGTAACCCGAATAATTCTGCCTTTCCCTGTACCGTTCCAGCCACTTATCCAGTCAGAGATATACATACTCCCGTCAAATCCAAAGTCCACATCTGTTGCAAGAACACCTTTGATGAACCACTCGCTGTCTTGTAACGCGAATCCTGCACCGTATTTCTCGACTGCAAAAGACCGTATCCCACTCAGTGCTGGTGTTCCATAAAAATCGGCCAGAAAGAAATGATTATTGTATTGGGCCGGCAGTCCCGTGCCCGGGTAGGCAACAAACCCGGAAGGACCATCGGCCAGATTTGCAACGGGTGGAAGAATAGAAGCCGGCTGCACAGCGGCAGTCTTTTCATCACACCTATAGGGCAACCAGATTCGCTCTCTATTCCATGGCCCCCGATCATCCAGGTATTGGTAATACATTCGCCAACCTGAATCTGATTCAGGAAGTACATACACGAGCCTTGCAAGATCACCTGAATCAGAATTGTTGTCACCAGTGAAGAGGTTTCCATAGTCATCGAAAGCAAGCTCCTGTGGATTACGAAGGCCATAGGCAAACTCTTCGAGCCCCGAGCCATCTCGCTCACACCGAAACACAGCACCGCAATATGGACGGTGCAAGTGATTCCCTTCTGGCGTAATCACGTTGTAACCACGGTCTCCAATACTAAAATAAACACGTCCATCGGGGCCAAGCGTAAGCCCATGCATGTCGTGCCCGCGAAATGCTACCCGGACACCATATCCGCTGTGCAATGTTTTCTTGACGTCAGCAATTCCATTGCCATCAGTGTCTTTCAACAGCCACAAATTCGGAATGCATGTGTAGTAGACATCTCCATTGATTGCCAAAACGCCTGCACCTGTTCCGTCTTCAATCTCATTAAATCCATCGGCAAAAGTAACCACCTTGTCGGCGAACGTATCGTGATCCGTATCAACAAGCAATCGTACGCGATCTTCAAACGCAGAATAGTCATGCACTTTTTCACCAAGATGTTTACGAAACATTGCCAACCGATCGGCAACACTCTGCGCTGCAAGATCATCTTCAAGCCATACGAGATGTTTCCGATTATCCTCGACTCCTTTGCCTTGGCGAAATGTTTCACAGACAAACACTTGCCCCATCTCGTCAATTGAAAAAGCAACAGGATTCGCAACCAGTGACTCATCTGCAAAGACGTCCATGTGCATGCCAGGAGGCAACTGAACGATCTCTGCGATTGCTATTTCGTCGTCTGATTCACTGCCTTGTGTATTTTTCCCTTCGCACCAAAATGACAGAATGGAAACGAGCACCAAAAGAATCGAAGAGGGCAAAAAGCCTGTATGATATTTCATCTCAATATGGTTTATGTCGAGGGACGGATAGGAGTCGCACTATGAAAACATACCACCCCAAGTTTACCAATGAAGATTCCTAGAAAAATCGCCACCCTGATCTGGACTGTTTTCAGCCTCATTGCCTCCCAGGCGCCTGCGCCTTGTTCCAAAAACAAGCCTACTTGCAAAGCTACCGTGAGGGTGCCGCTAAGACATCAGTTCGGGCTTTTCCTATTGCTTTTTCTGCATCTCGCATACCGA
>JADHSL010000093.1 GCA_016776925.1 Pirellulales bacterium
GTCGTTTTTGGTCGAGATTTCACCGGGTTCATCTCGCGCATCTTCTTGATCGTGCCCCGCACGCTCGCGTGCTTCGTGAGGTCAGCCCGCTTCGTCAACTTGAAGTAGTCGGGCGCTGCAATCAAAAACGACTCGAGCCGCGTACCCCTCCCCGACTTGACTATCCATTCCAGCAGCGCCGCAAAAACCTCGGCGTTGTCCGCCGGTTTCTCCATCGAGCCTCCATCCTGCAACGCCTCGTTGAGGAAGTCGGTCATCAGCTTCTCCACGCTCAGGTTACCCCTCGCCGTTGTCTCAACGCGCGTGTTCAGCTCCGTGATGCACCTCTCCGTCGCCATCCGGATCGTGTGCTCGCCGTACGGCTTCGTGGCACGCATTTCGCCTAAACGACAATAAGAGCAAATCATATCTCCCATCGTAGCCGGCTTGCCGAGCATGGCGCAGCGCTGATGCAGACCTCGAGGGCACCTCGAGCAGCGGAGTTTGTCCGCCACCAGCTTGCACTTGTTGCTCATGCACCGCCACGCGTTCTCCATCCGCTCCTTGCTGTACGCGTTCTCCAACTCGCGCGCCTTCGCCGATATCACCTGACCCGCTTCCGAACGTTTTGGAGGCGGCCCTGTCTTCGTCGCCAGCGCTGGGCCTATCGCCGCCTCCTCCGCCGCCCCTTCTTCTGCGCGCGCGACATGACGAGCAGCGCCTGCCACGCGGCACGCCTGACGATTGTGAGTCCAGCGCGAGCCCGACTGGATCATCATCTCGCCCGGTATAATGCTGTTGTCGCAACCATCGCACCGCAGCGATCGCTGGACGCACTGCTGCGGCGACACTCCGATTGTCATCTCCTCCAACCTGTCCTGCATCGAACCCACGCGCTGCGAGATCGCCGTGAGGGCATCGACGCGCGCCGGCTCGTACACCTCAAAGCCTGCGGCCTCGCCTGCCTCATTGTAAACCTGAGCGCGCGATGGCATGGTGGCTGGGTTTTCTTCAATTCCCACCTCCACCTCGCTCACCGACACACCAAAAGGCACCACGGCGCGCACCGCGGCGCCAGCCGCCACTGCGTGCGCCCGGCAGCAAAACTGGTGCACTCTGCCGCTCCCAGCATCCACGTGCACCGGCCTCGAGCATCCCTCGAGCGAGCACTCGAGAGGCGAGCCTCTCGCCTCCTCACCGGGCTCGCCCGCGTCGTGTTCTCCTTCCTCCCTCCCAGCCTCATCTCCAGCTCCTCCTGCCGTCTCCTCGCCCGGTGCCGCCGATTCTGGCGCCGCGACCGCCTCTGCTCCATCGCGTGCCGCCGCGTCCGGGGGCGCCCTCATCTGTATGTGCCCGGGAAACTGCCAGGGCTCCTCTGCCAGCGCGTGTGGCGATTTTGCGAGTATACTTCCCAAACCTGAGAACCAACCTACGCTGAATGTGTTAGGAGCAGGTGGGGAGGAGAGCGCCTCGCCCTCCTCGGGCGCTCGCGCCTCGTCCTCGCGGGTGGTAGTAGCAGGTGGGGAGGAGAGCGCCCCGCCCTCCTCGGGCGCTCGTGCCTCGTCCTCGCACTCCATACACACTTCTCCTGCTCCATCTTCACCGCGCGTCGCCGGGCCCTCCTCTCCGCTGCCTCCCAAGATCCGGTCCATCATCTTATCGCCCATCTCGCACGCTGCGACCCACTCGATGGTGAAGGTCAACTTTCCCTTCACCCTTGAGCTGCGCGCAAGCGAGCCCCCAATGTGCAGCAAATCCGACTTGGAGATGAACTGCGCGACGCCCACCTCCTTGAACACCTCCTCCCGCCTGGTTGCCGCGCGCCGACGCGACACTGGAGCGAGCTCCTTGACCTTGATCAGGTTCGCTCGCGCCGCGTGCGGCCTCCGCGCCGCCGCGTTGCCCTCTTTAATAGAGAAAGCCTCCCAGCAGCCCCGCTCCCGTTGCCTCATCGCCACCGCGCCGGGTAAAAGCGCGAGCTCGAAGAGCGAGCCAGGCCGTTCCTCTGCGTCGTCCTCAGCGTCGTCCTCGGCGCGGCACGCCAAACTGTAGCCGAGCGGCGCGGTCTCCGCCTCCAGGCGCACTTGCCTCAGCGCACTGCCTGCGGAACGCGGGTAAGACAAGATCAGCATTTCGCGTTTCGCCACCATGGGTACCCACAGGCCCATCCGAGCCTCTTCTAAGTGTGTTCCCGCCTCCAAACGGCCGTCCATTGAAAAGCTGCGCGTCATAGACCACCATTGCGCACTCTCGTTGTCCGGCACCACCACTGTACCTCGCACCACGCGTGATCCCGCGTCTGAAATCCGCTCAGCCAATAACCTCAAAGCTGAACCAACGGTGGCATGACTCGGGTGCAACCAAATGTTGGCCGACGCTGCCGACACCGCGGGCGCACGCGCGTGCCACCGCTCGCCGCCTAAGAATTCTGTGAACGCGCCGAACTTGTCAGTCATCAAACCAAATTCAGCCGAACCTAGCCTCTGACGAGGCTCCTCTACCGCATCGCCTCTCGACGTCTGATCGGGCCGGTCCAACTTCACGCCCGGCGTGTGTATCAGGATCAGCTCGATATTCCACCGCTCGCAAGTGTCCACTAATCTGCGCACCAATTCCTGCATCGCCGCCACCTTCGCTCTCCGCTTCCCACCGGTCGTGCGCGCGACCATGTTATCCGTCTCCACCAGCAACCTGCCGTTGGCCAAACGCTCGCCCCATGCGTGCGTAACGCGCAAAATGCCCAACAATTCGCGCCAGTTGATCGGATGCCCCCGCTCCGTACTCGTGAATTTCAGCTGCACCTCCTCCCGGTGCCCGTCTATCCAAACCAAACCTCCCGCACCCCAACCGCTCGCATCCGTGCCTGCCACCGTGGCCACGCCGCGCGGCTCCTCCCACATCGGCACGCAATTGTGCACCTGAATGTGGTCCTCCCACCACTCGAGGTCCTCAAAAAAGCCCCCGGTGAGCTCAACCTGCTCCCACTTCCGGTTGCCGACCTTTACTCGCCCGCGTTTCCAATCGACGATCATGCCCTTGAAACTTGCCAGAAGCGACATCATCGCCGTTCGGCCGCCCGGCACCACCTGGCTCACAAAAATCAGGTGACCGAGCAGGCGCGCCAACTCGGTCGGATCGGACCGAACCACGCGCTCCTCGTCTCTGGGCCTCTTCGCCAACCATTCGCCCACCTCCTTCTTCACTCTCTCCTGGCGAGCCTGTGTGAGCCCCACTCCTCGCATGCCCTCAACATTACATAGCAGCAGCCCTAGAAACTCGATGCATCGGGCTGGCCCCCGGCGCTTGTGAGGTGCCCATTGTATCCCAAACTCGGCGAACAACTCCTCCAGCAGCTGGCATCCTCGCGCGCACGCCGCCTCGCTCCCGCCCGCAACCAAATAGTCATCGACGAACACGTAGATATGAACATCTATGTCCGGGTACCGACGGTGGAACTCGTCCGCCAATTCTTGCGTCATCGCGCAAAACAGCTCCGGAGACCGCTTGTAGCCGAAGGGCAGTCGCGTCGCCCACATCAACCTGCCATTGGTAGGATGGCGCACCAACAAGCGCCGCCTCCCTCGGCTACTCACCGGCACATGCCAGAAACCGTCCCTCACATCGTACTTGGCAAAGTGGGTTGCCTTCTTCACCACTTTCCGCACGTCCCACACCGAGGGCAAGCTGAACGGCAGCGAATCGTTAAACAAATTCGTGCCGTGCTTGTAGTCTTGGCACGCTCGCCATTTATCTGCCGCCTGGTGCACCACCAACCATGGGTGAACAATGCAATCACGCATCAATTCCTCCACGATGTGTTCGGGTACGTACTCCATAGAACCTACCGCCAGCGCGCGGTCGGCCTCTTCACCGCCCTTTTGCTCGTGCTCGCTGTCCTCGAACGGGTACTGCGGCACCTCGTAGAAGCCCGCCACCTCGGGCCCCTCAACATCGGCGCCCTCTGTCATCATCCTCACGACCGACTCCTTGAGGCCTTTGCCCGTCCACCTCGACGAATCCACCTCAATGCGCGTCCAGGCCCTTTCGAGCCTCTTCGCCGTTGGCTCCTTCGCCTCTCGCCCCGCATCGATCGGGTCCATGTGCTTCGCGGCCTCCTCGTAATCTATAGAAACTGCAGGCGGGCGCGCCTTTCGTCTGCCCACCGACCACGCACGCAACCCCTGAGCGAGCCTAGAATGGCCCTCTCCACCGGCCCCCACCACCACTGGTGTCCCAGCCGGCCACACCTTTCTGCTTCGAAAGCCCGCCGCGCGCAACCTCCTGCCTCTCTTCGCGTCCGCCTCCGACCCGTCCGGCGCAAAAACCAGCAAGCGCTGGCCCGCCTTTGCTGCCTTCTCGATCTGCTGCAGCATGCCATCGAGTCGCTCCCGCGACACGTGTATCAAGACTCCACCCTCGCCCAGCGCGTGAGTCAACGATTCTCGCTCTGGCTCGGGTGTGAGCCTGCCCAACCACGCCGGCGCGTCAGCGCCTTTCACCACCCGCTCTACGTCGCCGCCTCTTTGGTAGAACACCTCCCGGAAGCTGGCCTCGTCGAGACCCCAATCTTCGGAGTCCCAGTCCGCCCATTCCCGGTTTGGCAAAAGCATCGACTCGTCGGGGTTCGATCCCCGGTCGTCCCAAGCGTCAGCCGGTGCTTTTTCATCTAGGCTATGCCCAACTTCGTTTCCATATCGGGCATCTCCACCTTGGTTATATTCCTCGCATAATATAGGCGCGGTTTTGCAAAGGTTGCAAAGGTTGCAAAGGTTGCAAAGGTTGCAAAGTTGCACTGAACCGCCCTCCTCGGTAGCCGTCTGCGCCTCGGCCTCCTCTCTTCCTGCCGCTGGCATCAACCGCATGCCAGCACTCGCCGCGTCGTCCCCTGCGCCGCGCAACCAGCCTGCCATGATCCGTTTGCACTCAAAAGGACGCCGCTGCATGTCGTCATGCGTCATCACCGGCACGCCAAACCACTCATGGCACGCCCGCATAGCTGCCTGTCCCACCAGCAGCTCGGCGTACACGGGCGGGATGGCCTGAGCCAACTGCTTCCAAGCCATCTGTCCCGCTCCCAAGCCCATGGCATGAGCATTCTCCGCGACCGAGCTCCGCGTAGGTGCGTTGCCTTGCACTGCAAAGATATTCCCTCTGCAGCAAATCTGACGCACGGGCCGGCCAAATGGGTCGAGCCTCAGCCACCTGCGCCTACCACCTAAACACGTGCGTTGATGCAGCGCTTCTCCCGCCTTCAGTGCTTGGTCGATGTGGACCGGGAAGTTGGTCTCAAATCGCCTCCCGCGATCCACTCGTAGCCCAAATTGCGATCCTCGCAAAATGGTCGAATCGGCGCTCATTGCTTTGGCCGCGCCCAAAACGTTCTCCATCCAAAACATCTTACCGCTCCTCTGCAACAAACCCCGCATTTCGCCGATTAGCGCGGGTTGCGATGGCTCTCCCAACCTGCCTGTAGAGTACGGCTGGCAAGGTGGTGACGCCGTCCACAAAAATGCACGAGCCAATTTGCTGGCTCGCTTCCACACGCTCTCCTCACGCGCGTCGCCCTGCGTGAAGTGCTCCCTACCGAAGCTCGCCGCGTAATCCGGCTGAGTCTCCAAATCAAATCCGTGTGAGCTCGCCCCGGCTCGTCGAATTCCTTCGTCTGAGCCGCCGCCTCCGCAAAAGCCGCTCACCACGCCGGGCGTCCGGCCCAACATGCGTGTCAGCACGCGCACGTAGCATGCGTACCACCCGACGACTCCTCTCGCCCGGTCCTCCTGTTCCTGAAATTCAGCTTCCCCCGCCAAACCTCCGAACTGGCACCTGAAGTGTGCCACAGGCCGCCATACCGGCAACACGCCTCGTAAGAAACCTTTCACCCATGCGCCTGGGCGTCGTGCGCGCACGCGTCGAAACACGTGTTGCAAGAAACGTACGTGGGGCACGAGGGTCATGCCCGAACGCGCTGTGAAGCGCGCGCGCACCGGATCCTCCGGGCCGAGTTTTTTCCTGCCGCCCACTCCTCCTCCAACTCCGGGCCCTTCTCCTGTCCTCTCATCAGTCGCCCGTTCCTCGCACTCCACGCACATGTCATTCGTCACCGCCGCCTCCGGCTCGATCTCGAACTGTCTCTCGGATGACATCCCATCCGAGCATACTTCTTCACACGCCGACCCGCTAGCGCCATCACGCCTCGGGCTCTCGCTCTTCCCATCATGCACATCTGCATACACTCCCGACATCTCGGTCGCGTGGGCATCCCCACTCACCGCCATCGCGTTCATCTCGACCCGCTCCTCGCGGGCCGTATCTTCGAAATTCTTGGACGACATCTCGTCCAAGACCTCTAGCTCTCTGGCCGCCAAAATAGCCGGCCAAACACACACCTCAGGCGTCATGTCCTCGTTCGATACACACTCTCGATTCTCAACCTCAATATCTGCCTCTGCGTTGACCGCGGGGTCCTCGCTCGGGTCGATCTCGACTTCGCCTGTGCCTTCTTCCCTCAAATTGCCCTCCTCGACCGGTGGGTAAAGTGATGGGTAAAGTGATTCTACCAAGACACACTTACTTACAGACACCGGTGCAGTAGTGTCCATTTCCACCTGCGCCGGGCACCTCACCTGTTCCGAGGCAAACTCCTCAAACATAACCGACTCATACTTCAAACCCATATCGACCTGTTGTGGCCCGCCATATAGGACGCGTCTCGACTCCCTCAAGTCAGTAAATATCATCAACTCCGGCAATATCATCATGCTCCTGGTCTCATCTCCTCGATCGCCAGGCGCCGCGCTCTTTTCTTTCCTAGCGGCGCCTGGCTCCTCGTCGGTGAAGAACCGCGGCGCCACCGTCATCACGATGGCCCCGCGCCCAGCCTATTCCTCCTTCTCGGCCTCCTTTTTCTTGGCGGCCCGCGCCTCATCTGCGATCTTCTTTTTGGGACACTCGCGGGCGAAATGGTCAATACCGCCGCAATAATTACACGGGTTATTCGGACCCGGTGGTCCTAACACCTTGGGCGGTTCGCCACCTGAGACGCCCGACTGAATCGAGCGCTCCATCGTCTCCATCTTCTTCTTCATCTCCGCCGATTTAACCTGCTCGGCGCGCAACATATCCTTGAGGCTGCGCTCAGTTGCCTGCGCCTCCTCGAACCTCTTGTCCATTTTCTTCTCCAGTCCCTCCGTCTCGGACGCCTTGGGCGCGTTCTTCTGCGAAAGCACCGTCTCCTCCAGGATCTGCGGGTCGGTCGGACGCACCGCGTTGTACAAACCCTCACCCTTGTGCGCCTCCATATGCTCCTCGCAGTACTTCAGGAAGAGGTCGCCACGGTTTTGGTCGAAAGTCATCGATGACAGCTTGTTCACGAATAACATCAGCGTCGCGGCATAGGGTGCCCATGCCTTGTTCTGAGACATGCGCGTTGCACCTTTGAGCAATAAATCGCGGTATCCAATTGAATCCATTGCCTGGAGGTAGTCATTGAAGTTCTTCTTCTTGGCCTTCCGATCCAAATTAGTACTCGTCCACAATGCCGGGTCGGAACCATAGCCATACTTGTCGATCTCAGTTGCCGTGGGCACCACCCCACGGTACATAACTGAGGTGACTACAACTACTGCTTGCCAGGGCATACCTTTCTCCTGCTCGATCTGCAGCGAGAACTCGTGGGCCGGTAGTGTCCCGCCATGCGCTCCCATCTTGGTCTTGGTCTCCTCGGCCGCCGATTTGCCTGACGCCAGACCTTCACGGTAAAAGCTCACGTGTTCATTATAAGCAATCATCATGTAAATCCGAATCGCCGTCGACTCCTTCGCGTTGAGATTTGCACTCGCCGCTAGAGTGCCCATCTGCATCGCAGATAAGGCGCAGTCCTCATCTGGGCACTCCTGCTCGTTGGTAACGTTCATGGCGAGTTTTTCCAGCAAGGCTTCCAGCCCCCCCTCGCCACTTATTCCAGCCCACGGATCCTTGGATCCGAAGCCTTGCTGCTCGCCTCCTTGCAAATACTCACCCAAAGCAGCTAAAATTTCCGAAGTTGCCATGCCGCGCCGCCGCCGCAGCGTCTTCCGCCGCTGCAGTCAGACTAAAACGCGAGCTCGAGACGCGAAACTATGTGTATAGCCTCGTCGCTAGCTCCGTAGCCTCTCCGGTTACGCGGTCATGGCGCCTGTTGGTGAAATACATGTCAAATAAGCGGGTTACACCAACCCGCGCCTCTCATGAAGGGCGACTCCTCGTTGCCCTCCTGCTCCACCAATACATTTGCTCCAGACTATCTACCTGGAGGATAGACAGTACCGCTCAAATATCTTGGTACTCCGCCGTCGTGCAGCTCGTTATGCTGCTCCATTGTAAACCAAAAACGATTTCCGTATAACGACTCCAAACTGTCCAATTGCGTGGGGGATAGTG
Source organism: Pirellulales bacterium (assembly GCA_016776925.1). Taxonomy (GTDB): domain Bacteria; phylum Planctomycetota; class Planctomycetia; order Pirellulales; family UBA1268; genus UBA1268. Next base: position 8,398 of record JADHSL010000093.1, read on the forward strand.
GCCATCACTAGACCATACAGCACACGAGTACCGCAGTTGCTGCAAATCATACCCCATTGCCACTCAGATCCACTCTGTAATCCTCGCGCGACTAGCCCTTGCCCCACGGTCCGCGTAGTGCAAGCGCATAGTGCGCGACAGCTCCTTGAGCTTCCAACCAAATTGCAAATCCACATCCTCCTTCGAACATTCTTTTCGGGCAAAAGTGGCCTGAGCCGCACTGTCTGCCATCCGGCGCCACGTATTGTGCGCGAAATGCGGCTGCTCGCGCCCTGAGCCCGCGTTGATCCTGTACTCTGGGTCCTTGGCCTGGAGCTTTGCATACGCCGCGTCGGTCGCGCGATGCAAAAACTGATAGGTCGAACCCGCGAGCAAGGGCATAGGCAGCAGCCTCGAGTCGGTCAGACCCGTCACCTTCAACTCCTTTCCCACCGTCTTCATCATGAGTGGTCCGGGCGTGAGCACGCACCCGACCCCCATCTCCTTCAACTCTGACATAGCCCGAGCGATTCCGGGTCCATCTTTGGGCCCGCCCGCCACATTTAAAAACATCCCCTTCTGTTTCGGGTCCTTGATCCGGGCCAGACGATTCAGCTCGATGCTCAGCGCTTGCGCCTTCTGCCTCACCTGCCCGGCCTGGCTCGAATTGAACCACGACCGAATCTTGTTCATCTTACCGTCATTCGGGATCACGCCCAAAAGTGGGATCTGCACCACCCAGAAGTCCGGCGCTTCAATCCGCCAGCCGCCCTCGACATACTCCTCGATCACCATTCCCGCGGCCTGCCAATACTTTCGCAGCAGCGCCGCGAGAGGCACGAGAGCCGGCCCTTTCGTCGTGCCCACCACGCTGAAGGACCGGCCGAACTTCGTCTTGGACGACTCCGTGGTTGCCTCCACGAATTCATCGCCTAGCCGCACGCCCTCTGGTGCCCGGTGCGCGCCCGCTCCTCCCGCTAGCTGCGACGCGCCCTCCCATTTCAAGATAACCAGGTTGTTCGCCGGCACCCCGTGCGCCACCTGCGCGGAGAAAACTTCTCCCACTCGGGCGCCCGTGCATGCTTCGAAAGCCATCGAGAAACTTTCGCGCGCGCCCAAATACTCCGTGTCTGCCACCTCGGGTATGGTGAGCAACGTCTCGGCCAGCAACTCCGAAGTCCCCGTCGTTTTTGGTCGAGATTTCACCGGGTTCATCTCGCGCATCTTCTTGATCGTGCCCCGCACGCTCGCGTGCTTCGTGAGGTCAGCCCGCTTCGTCAACTTGAAGTAGTCGGGCGCTGCGATCAAAAATGACTCGAGCCGCGTACCCCTCCCTGACTTGACTATCCATTCCAGCAGCGCCGAAAAAACCTCGGCGTTGTCTGCCGGTTTCTCCATCGAGCCTCCATCCTGCAAAGCCTCGTTGAGGAAGTCGGTCATCAGCTTCTCTACGCTCAGGTTACCCCTCGCTGTTGTCTCAACGCGCGTGTTCAGCTCCGTGATGCACCTCTCCGTTGCCATCCGGATCGTGTGCTCGCCGTACGGCTTTGTGGCACGCATTTCGCCTAAACGACAATACGTGCAAATCATATCTCCCATCGTGGCCGGCTTGCCAAGCATGGCGCAACGCGGATGCAGACCTCGAGTGCACCTCGAGCAGCG
>JADHSL010000094.1 GCA_016776925.1 Pirellulales bacterium
CTCTTTTTTAATTTGGCAACTATTTGGCAACTGATTTGGATTATTGCAAGTTATTTATAGTGATATTCACTGACAATGGTAACACCACTAGAAGAAGAAAATCCAGCGAATTACAGGGAGATTTCACACTGGGAAACAGGGCTTTTCCCGCGTATGGCCTATGTTTCTAGGGTCTGATAGACTGTCGATAGAAGGAATTTTGCGGTGTTGTTCTGATCGCTTTTGGTCTCGCTTCCCGTGAGACACGCAGCGAAGTACGATTTTGAAGAGCAAAGTGGCACGCAGACAACACCACGCAGAAAACACATTGGAAGTGACGATATGACTCATCCTGTTCACCTCGGTCTGGTCGGCATGGGAACTGTGGGCACCGGGGTGGTTCGTGTCCTTCAGGATTCTGCTGACCATATTTCCAGGCAGGCGGGTCGGCCAATCATTGTCGAGCACGTGGTGGTTCAGAACCCACAGAAACCGCGCAGTATTGAGCTGCCGAGCGATCAATTATCTAGTGACATGAGTCAAATTACTGGGAATCCATCGATCAGCGTCGTCGCTGTATTGTTGGGAGGGCTCGAGCCTGCACGCACGATCTGCCTCGACCTTTTACGCAGTGGGAAGGATCTTGTAACGGCCAACAAGGCGCTCCTTGCCGAGCACGGCCCCGAACTGTTTCATGCAGCTCGTGAGGCTGGCCGATCGATTGCTTTTGAAGCAGCGATTGGTGGAGGGATACCGATCGTCGCAGCAATATCGGAGTGTCTGACCGGGAACCGCATATCCTCAATTCGTGGCATTCTCAATGGGACGAGTAACTTCATCCTGACAAAAATGGAACAAGACGGCAGTGCCTATCAGGATGTTTTGGCTCTTGCTCAATCAGAGGGTTACGCGGAAGCGGATCCCACCATGGACGTCGATGGTACAGACGCAACACAGAAACTCGCTCTTCTTGTCCATCTCGCGTTTGGACAGTGGGTGCCATGGGCCAGCATTCCGCGGTTTGGACTCGAAAGCGTCGATCAGGAACTCCTCCGGTTCGCAGATGAACTGGGATGCCGTATTCGTGTAGTAGCCGATGCAAGTCGTGGCGACAAGACTTTATCGTTACGGGTTGGGCCTGCACTCGTTCGCAAGGGCACGCCACTAGCGGAAACCCAAGGGGCATTTAACGCAGTGAGCGTCGTTGGCGACGCAGTCGGCCCGCTTTTCTTCCACGGGCTTGGTGCTGGCCAAATGCCCACGGCTTCAGCAGTTGTTGCAGATATTATTGGAACGGTGGTTGGTCGGTCAGCGATTACCTTTCAGCAGGCAAGCGCTGTAGGCATGTCCGCACAATCGGGTACAAGTATCCACGGCGGACAGAACCCGAGTTTCCTTCGGCTTCATGTTGCAGATGCGCCGGGCGTACTCGCTGATTTGACAGGGATACTCGGGGCCCAAGGTATCTCAATTGACTCAGTTATTCAGCATCCGGCTGAAAAGGAACAATCCGGGGTTCCTTTGATTATCATGACGCACTGTTGCCCTACTGAAGCCGTTGATCGGGCCGTGGATGCATTAAACAAAAATCCGGCGGTACGAAGTCCGATATGTTGCCTGCCGGTGATAAACGAGTGACGCGATTGGACTGAAGGATCAGGTTCCACCAATGAAGTATTTTGTTCTGATACCGGATGGCGCTGCAGATGAGCCACAGGAATCACTCGGTGGCAAGTCACCACTGGAGTACGCATCGATTCCTACGCTCGACAGGTTGGCAATGCAGGGCAGGGTGGGGCTCACGAATCATGTTCCAGACTCATTCAACCCAGGATCAGAAGTTGCGTGTATGAGTCTGATGGGATACGACCCGATGAAGTATTTCACCGGGCGTGCGCCGCTGGAAGCTGCAGCAAAGGGTATTTCGCTCGGACCTGAAGACTGGGCTGTTCGCTGCAACCTTGTCACGATCGAAGACAACGGAGATGGCCCCGTGATGGCCGACTTCACGGCGGATCACATCACAACAGACGAGTCGGTTAGTTTACTTGAGGCAGCGCAGAAGGGGCTCGCAGACGACTTTCCTGAAGCAACGGGATGGGAGTTTGTTCCGGGTATCAGCTATCGCAATTTATTACTATTCCGGGCCAAAGACGGTGCCGCCAGCGAACTTGGAGTCGACCTTCGAACAACCGCACCACACGATCGGGTCAAACAACACATAGCAGACGCTTTTCCGCGAGGCACTGGAAGTCGACTGCTCACAGAGATAATGGGACATAGTGAGACGTGGTTGAAGGATCACCCCGTGAATGCATCTCGTAGGAACAAGGGCCTTGGAATAGCAACACACGTATGGCTGTGGGGCGCTGGCCAGCGACCGGCTTTTGAATCATTCAAATCTAAGTACGGGGTTCAAGGAACGATGATCACTGGAGTAGATCTTCTCCGTGGCTTAGCAGCACTCGCCGGGTGGCGATGCAGAGAGGTAAAAGGTGCCACTGGGTATCTCGATACCGATTATGCAGCAAAGGGCCAGGCTGCCATCGATGAGCTACGCACGTCCGATCTGGTGTGTGTTCATGTCGAAGCTCCTGATGAAGCGGGGCATGAGGGAAATGCTTCAGCCAAAGTAAAGGCGCTTGAAGAAATTGATGAAAAGATTGTTTCACCAGTCATTGAGTATTTGGAGCAGCAAGGGAGTGGTGGTGAACCATATCGCGTCCTTGTGTGTCCCGATCACCCAACATTCTGTTCGACGCGAATGCATTCGCGTGGTTTGGTGCCATTCATCATCGCTGGTTCAGGGGTGAAGGGGGTATCTGCCGAAACATATGACGAGAAAGCCGCAGCAGTTGGAGAAACGTTGGCTCAGGGGTCCACCCTGATGGCCGCCCTGTTTGAGGACACTGAGGGCTAGGAGTAGTAGTACGGTGAGATCAGAAGTCAGAATTGGATAAAAAAAGGGAACGAGCCTCTATGGCGCGAGTTGTTCAAAAATTCGGTGGGACAAGTGTCGCAGATCCCGAAAAAATCGTGAGAGCTGCCAAGAAAGCAGCTGTCCGGCATGCGGCGGGCGATCAGGTTGTTGTTGTTGTGAGTGCAATGGGTAAGCAGACCGACTTACTTGTGAGACTCGCGAAACAGATTACCGACGCTCCCAGCGATCGTGAAATGGATATGTTGCTTTCTACGGGCGAACAGGTAAGTGTCTCTCTGTTTGCAATGGCCCTTCAGAGTATGGGCCACAAAGCCGTGAGTCTGACTGGCGGGCAGATCGGTATCCGCACCGACTCGAGCCATACAAAGGCGCGTATCCAGTCGATTTCAACGGATCATGTTCAGGACTTACTTGAGGATGGCTCAATCGTCATAGCAGCTGGCTTTCAGGGGTATGATCCGGATGGCAATATCACGACGCTCGGCAGAGGTGGTTCTGATACAACAGCGGTCGCACTTGCAGCCGTACTGAACGCAGACTGTTGTGAAATCTATACCGATGTAGACGGAATTTATACTACCGACCCGCGGGTTTATAGTAACGCGGTCCGGCTTGCTACAGTGAGCCACGATGAAATGCTCGAACTTGCCAGTTTGGGTGCCGGGGTTATGCATTCCCGATCTATTGAGTTTGCTAAAAAGTTTGGTGTCCCAATTGTCGTCCGATCGAGCTTTGAAGATGGCCCGGGGACAAAAATATTATCTGGCGCAACGATGAAGCGTACCGTGAGTGGGGTGGCACTTGCAAAAAATGAGGCACGAATAACTGTTGAGGATGTGCCCGATCAGCCCGGAGCGAGTCATCAGCTTTTTGCTGAATTGGCATCTCAAGGCATTGCAGTGGACATGATTATTCAGAATGCAGGCACAGGTGGAACGGCGGATATCTCGTTTACCGTAACTGATCAAGATCTGCCAGCAGCGTTACAGATCACAGACCGGGTCGCGGAAGCCATTGCGGCAGCCGGGGTAACACACAATCCTGATGTTGCAAAAGTCTCAGTCGTTGGCATGGGAATGGTTCATTCCGAAGGGGTCGCTGCAACAATGTTTGATGCACTCTCGGCGGCGGGGATCAACGTGCACATGATCACAACAAGTGAGATAAAGATTTCAGTTCTCGTTGATCGGCAGAACGCACAAAAAAGTGTCGAAGCTGCCCATAAGGCATTTGGTTTAGACGGGTTTGTCGACGAAAGCCAGGCTACTGGGTCCTTGCCTGTGCAGAAGTCAGATCCACTTGAGGTGGTAAGAAGGCTAGAAGGAATGGAAGATCTTGCGATAGAGGATTGTCAGCTTGACATGTCGCAGGCGCTGGTGACTTTTTTGGATCTTCCTGACACCCCCGGGGTTGCCGCTGCGGTGTTTAAAGAAGTTGGACGGGCTGGGTTGAACGTCGATATGATTGTGCAGAGTTTCCCACGAAATGGACGGGCAGAACTATCGTTCACCGTCCCTGCGTCGGACCGGCAGCGAGCCATTGCCGCTGCGACAACGATCGCCCAAACTCGGGGTGCAGAGACGACAGATGTGCCTGAGGTGGCAAAACTATCCATCAAGGGCGTTGGGATCCGAAGTCATGCAGGAGTGGCGGACAAACTTTTCGCACCGCTCGCCGATGCAGGTATCAATATCGACCTTATCAGTACGAGCGAGGTTCGGGTCAATGTTCTGGTTGCTGCAGAGCATGGAAAGCGTTCGCTCAGTATCTTGCGTACTGCGTTTGGGCTCGACTGAGTATTGAGTGGAGACGGTACGAGCTCAGAGTACTCCGTGCAATTGGAGGAGGTCCACTACTGGCCGAGTACATTTTCAAGAACATCTTCAGCCACATAGATTGGCAAATTGGGTTCACACGTAATTGCCACAGCAATGGCATCAGACGGTCGGGCATCAATTTCAATGATGCCTCCATCTTTTTCTACTCGTAGTGTGGCGTAATAAGTATGTTCCTTTAATTCAGAGATGAAGACATCCTGAAATTCTCCGCCGAGAAGTTCAACAGCTGCTACAAGGAGGTCATGGGTTAGTGGCCGAGGTGTCGCACTGTGCTTCACTCTACGGTCGATACTGGTTGCTTCGAAGAGGCCTATCAGAATTGGGAATGTTCGCTCTCCATCAACTTCTTTTAGATAGACCACCTGCTGGTCATTGACTTCACTTATGATGATTCGCGCGAGTTCCATTTCAACGCTCATAACGAACCTCACGTATTTCATGTTTTCTCAAGAGGAAGAACCTTTCGTCTTCAGGCAAAAGGTTCACGTCATATCAGGATACCTCATTACTTCGCCGAAATCACTTGAGCTACCGACTAACTGCAGGGTCGTTACAGTTTTCGGGCTTGAAGATCAGCCAAAATGACGCCCTGTTTGGTGCGTGTTTCTTCAAATTCAGCTAATTGTTGACGTTCTTTTTCAACGATTGCTGGTGGAGCATGACTCACAAATTGTTCATTAGTCAGTTTGCCTTGTTTTGCTTTGATTACTTTTTCAAGTTTGTCCAACTCTCGTTGAAGCCTTATTATTTCTGCATCAATATCAATGAGGTCAGCAAGGTCGATAAAGATATCACAGTCTGCTGCTGATATTTCAGCTGAACCTGGCGCCGGGTGAGCGTCCGACGCTAGACCGACGACGCGGCACACAGCCATTGCTTCTATCGCAGACTGCATTGGGATAAGCATCGCCTGATTGTGTGTTGGCGGACATACAGTGACATCAACAGATTTCCGGGGGGGCACATTCTGCCGTGAGCGGATTTCACGAATCGCCCCAACAATTTCGAGGAATATCTGAAATTGTTTTTCAGTAGCACGGTCCTGCCAGTTCTCAGGTGGCCGTGGCCAGGTTGCGACCATGATTGAAGGAGGGATCGCCTTTGTGTCCCATGGGTAACATCGATGCCCATGGTCCTGTGCAAGGTTCTGCCAAATTTCTTCCGTCACGAACGGCATGATGGGATGGAGAAGCCTGAGAATGGTATCAAGTCCGAGAAGCAGCATGTGGCAGGCTTGCCCCTTCTGGCTCGGATCGTTCAAGCGGGGCTTACAGAGTTCGAGGTAGGCGCTGCAGAATTCATCCCAGGCAAATGCATAAAGAAGTCGTGCCGCCTCAGCAAAGTGATAGTGTTCGATGTTGCTAGAAACCGCGGCTGACACGGTGGAAAGACGACTCAATAACCAGCGATCTTCGAGTGGAAACTCTGTGATGGTGTCGAGTTTAGGCAGACCTGCTGAGAGGCCGCTGTCCTGAAGATGCATGAGGACAAACCGTGTTGCATTCCAGAGCTTATTCGAAAAATTCCGCCCTGCCTCAAAGCGTTCACTTACTGCGGCACCACGGGGCAGTGCCAGGTCCGCCTCATCAGTTGCCCACTGTGTCCGGAAGGCCTGATTGCATTTTGGGCACGTAATTCTCGGTTTTGTGCGGTTTTGAGTTGTCTGATCAATCCTCGCTGTGCACGTTGGGCATTGGAATTCAACTGGCATACGGACATCCTGTGTCTCAGTGGCCATCGTTGCCATACCAAAGCGGAGTGCATCTGCCCCAAGGAGTGAAATAACGTCAAGCGGATCAACGCCATTTCCTTTACTTTTGCTCATCGTCTCGCCGTATCGGTCGAGAATCTTTGGATGAATTGAAACATGATGAAATGGAATTTCACCAGTATTGAAAATTCCAAGAATGACCATCCGAGCCACCCAGAGGGTAATAATATCCCGGCTGGTAACCAACGTGCTCGTGGGATAGAACCGCTTCAGTAACTCGGTTTCTGTTGGCCAGCCAAGAGTCGAATGAGGCCAAAGAGCCGATGAAAACCAGGTGTCGAGGACATCGGGATCACGCACAAGAGGCTTGCCATTGATTGCGTCGACCCCAAGATTTTCATTAGCCGAACATACAAACCATCCTCTTGGATGACGATCATCAGAGTCATCACCGTCAGGTGTCCATGCCACTGCCGTATCGTTAGAGAAGGTGTCTTCGATCTCTTGGCGGGTTACGTCGGAAACATGCCATATTGGAATCTGATGGCCCCACCAGAGTTGACGACTGACTGGCCAATCTCGTTTTTCTCCTAGCCAGTCAAGATAACTTTTTGCATATCGTTCGGGGTGTATCTGGATTTTTTTTTCGCGGACAACCCTCAGTGCCGGTTCAGCGAGGTCAGCCATGCTGATAAACCATTGATCGGCCAAATAGGGTTCGATGGGTGTTTTCGATCTGTCGGAGTGGGCTAGTTCAATCACCCTGTCTTCCACCTGAAGAAGAAGGCCGGCCGTTTCAAGATCAGCCACAACGCGTGTACGGGCCTTCTTCATTGGTAAGCCTTCGTACTGCCCCGCTGCCTGATTTAATGTGCCATCCGGATTGAGAATGTTGATCATCGGCAGGTCTTGTCGAATTCCAACTTCATAATCATTTGGATCGTGGGCTGGTGTAATCTTCACACAGCCAGAGCCCATGTCTGGTTTTGCCCATTCATCTGTAACAATTGGAATAGAACGATCAAGTAACGGCACTCTCACGTGGCGTCCATCGGCGGCCATATCTGCGAGTTTTTTGAGACCCGGTAGAACACTTTTACAGCGGCTCTGGAGAGAATTAATCGTCAGTTCAATCTCAGCTTTTTCTTTATCTGGTGCCTGGTCCAGTTTTTCGTGAAGTTCAACGAGCACCGACTGCATCGCTGCCACCGGGTTTGGATGAACTGCTACGGCAGTATCACCGAGGAGCGTTTCTGGCCGCGTGGTCGCAACAGTGACCTCTGTTGGTTCACCAGGTTGTGGATCGATCACTGTGTATCGTATGTGCCAGAAATACCCCTTTACTTCCTCATGAAAAACCTCATCGTCACTGACAGCAGTCTGGAGGAACGTATCCCAGTTCACCAGCCGCTTCCCACGACGTACAAGTCCTTTTTTGAAAAGACGGAAGAAGGTTTCCCGTACGGCTTTTTCGCACTGGGCATCGAGAGTGAACCGGGTTCTGTCCCAGTCACAACTTGCGCCGATATCCCTGAGTTGGCCGAGGATCCGTTTTTCGTATTGCTCTTTCCAGTCCCAGATGCGTTCAACGAGTTTCTCGCGCCCGAGATCATGCCGTGAGACTCCTTCTTCTTCCAGCAGTCGTCGCTCAACAACGGCCTGTGTGGCGATTCCAGCATGATCTGTTCCAGGCATCCAAAGCGTGACGAACCCCTGCATACGCTTTGTGCGGACAAGGATGTCTTGAAGTGTGTTGTTCAGCGCGTGTCCCAGGTGAAGGGCCCCAGTGACATTTGGCGGAGGGATGACCACAGAGAAGACTTCGCCTTGTTGGTCTGGGTCGGCGTGCCAGTAGCGTTTGGAATCCCAGAGTGTCTGGCAGCGAGTCTGGGCTGCGGCATGATCATAATGTTTTGGTAATTCGTGCATAATTTTCTGAAAAACGTGTATTTCAGTGCGGTTCGACGCTCTTGGGGTCGACTAAATTTCGTGTCGTGGGTGCGGCAGTCCCCTTCGATTAAACAGATACGGCGTAACTCCGGCTAGAGTCACGCCGTATCCATCGGCGTTCAGTGGTAGTCAGGTCAGATGAGGCCCGGGTGAAACGTCAATATTCACTTGCTGCCGGGGTGTCTTCTGGTCCTGTGCCATCCGGGGCTTCTTCACCCGAGGCACCCTCATGGGATTCTTCAGTTCCATCGAGATGAACCACCTTATAGCCACCTATGGCACGAAAATAGATAAGCAGGCCAAGAAAACCGATGGCCATCGCACCAGGAACATAACTCGTCAATCTCAGAGCTTGGCGTCCACCAAATAAGTATGAGTCTTGGACAGCTTTAAAATCAGTTGATGCGTTCTTGACGAGCGTGTTCTTTTCACTGTCCGGGATGAGTGCTGCGTTTGTAATTGCATCAGTCGACTGTGGCTTCCCATCCACGAGTTCTGTGCCATTGGCAGCATTCAATTTAGCAGCGTCGAGTGCCCGGTATTCGTAGCCCCAAGACTGTGTGACATCTGTCGCAGCGTAACGGCTGAAGGTATCAGGAGCAGTCTGCTCAAGACGCTGGCTCATCTCGAAACCCTGCTGCGTGCCGATCCGTGGGCCAGCGATCTGTCCTACACAGATCATGCCAGCAGCACCGAGTGCCCCCATTGCAACGGACCCACTCTGCGGATATCGCTCACCTGCAACACCAAGCATGGTTGGCCAGAGGAATGCCTTCCCAAAAGAGTAAAATGTAGCGGCGACGAAAATCATAAATACGCTCTGGATCGGAGATCCCAGCCAAAGCAGACCAAGGCATGCAATGATACTACTACCGAAAAGCAGACCAATTGGATTGACCTTATGGACAATAGGTCCTGCGAAGAATCGTAGGATAAACATTAAGAGTGATGTGTATACAAGAATCAGTATGGAGTTCGGCAGCAGGTTTTCCATGAGTTTGGTCATCCATGAATCCACACCTAACTCCATGTATCCAACAAGCCCATGAAGCACGATGAGTACAAGGAATGGGATTGATACAAAACAGGAAAAAACAGTCGCAAAATTTCCGGACGACTCGCCAACTGTTTCTGGAAACTTCTCAGGCAGAACCATAATTCCATAGCCGACCACCACGACAGAAAAACTCGCAAGGACCCACTGCCACGGCAACTGGACAAACCATGCGTTCTCTCCAATAAAGCCAGCCGCAAAAAGGCCGCCGATAATCATGCCTGCTGGCCAACCGGCGTGAAGGATGTTGAGGTAGTGTGTTTTGTTGTCTGGATACAACTGCGCAATGAGCGGATTAATGACTGCTTCATAAAGTCCTTGGCAGATTGAAAAAATGAACGCGCTCCAGAACAGCACCTTGAAAACTCTGGCGGTGGCGAGTTCAGGATCGGTCTGCCTCCATGAATCGAAGAGCGGATTTGCGAGAAACAGCATGCCAGCACTGACGAGGTGGAAAACACAGGCAAGCAGGAGCAACTTTTTATAGCCAAACTTTTCAACCAGGATGCCACCGAAAAAAATCATCAAACCAAAGCCAAGAAAACCAG
>JADHSL010000095.1 GCA_016776925.1 Pirellulales bacterium
CGAACTTTCAGTCTCAACTCTAATATATTTAGAGCCTTCGTGAAAGGTTACATTCTCTGCAAACTTCGCAACACCTTCTTCGGCATCATGAAACTTTGCAGTAAATCTAGCATAATCTGCTACGATTGCTTCTTTTAGTATTTGTATTTGTTTTTCCATTAAATTAACTCCTTATTTAATTATTTAATATAGATATTATAACACAGTTTTCCACAAAAGTAAACAGTTTTTTTCATTTATTTTCACTTTTTTTACATAGGAGTAAAGATCTTATCAATGATTTTGCCACATTCTTTTGCAATTTTGATATGTTCTAATTGAGTACCATGTTCAGAACGTAGCTCTATATAGTGAATCCAGCTTCTTAGAGTCCCATTAACATACATTCTAGACATAGTTAGGCCTTCAGGTAATACCGCTCTAGCCTGCTCTTTAGCAATACCAGCTTCAATTGCCCAATTATAGGCAGTTTTACACCTTTCTATAATTGTTTCTTGGTATGATTCCCACACATAATTAATAGGATCATCACTATTTAACTCTATAGAATTCTGTCGATTCTTCTTATCTTGTAAACGTGCTTCTCGTGTAGTAAACTTTAGATCGTTAGTTGGATCTGCGTATCTTTGACTAAATTCTTGAAACGAAAATGATCTATGTCGTAAGATTTGACGTCCAATATCTCGTGGACAATTAATCTCTAAACATACAGAAACCATTTCTAATGGAGACCAATGTTTATGCTTCATGAGATATTTAACCAGCTTCTCGGCTGATTCTTCATTGTGCTGATTTTCAGGGTTAGATACCCTAGCACAATAGGCAACCAGCTGGAGAACATCGTTTGGAATATCGAAGTCTACAGCTGGTTGTGAATATGATATGAGTTTCACATCCATCATAATAAATTACTTTCCTTAACTTTCAGATTTAACTAAAGTGTAAATGCCCCAAGCAAGACCAACCCAAGCTGCAAGCTTAGCTAATCCACCAAATAAAATAACAGAACCACATACTGCTATGAGACCTAGACCATCAAGTGATGTTCTTTCTCCAATTCTGCCCATAATCCAATCTTTTGCTTTTAAAAACATATTTTTCTCCTAAGTTTTAAAATCAGCGAACGTGTCTTTGTTTTCTCTATTGCCCCACGTTGCTATAGGTTTGTCGGGAGCCATATCTGACATAATATCAGTTTGAGCCGACTCTTCTACATCGTAAAGTTTCATTCTAGATCGATCGATACCAATTACAAATCTCTTGTATTTAGTAGGATCATTATAACGATTCTTCAATTGTTTAACCATTAACTGTCCGAGTTCTTCTAATTCCTCTGTAGAAATTAAAGCAAACATCAAATCAGCAGTTGCTGGTAAACCAAACGATTCCGAAGTATCTTCCAATCCGACATCAGTATTTGAATAACCAGATCGTGTTGTTTGCGTTGCACTCACGATTGGAAGATTAAATTCCACCGCTAAACCTCTTAGCTCTTCAGCTATAGATTTAATGTAGGAATAACTATTTATACTTCCACCCATACTTTTCATACGAGAAGAGGAACAAATATTCAAATAATCTAAATATATAATATCAGGTTTGAAATTCTTTTTAAGTTTTAATTCATTAAGTAATGCCCTAAAATGTCCAGTATGAGCTGCACCAGTAGGATATTCTTTAACAATGAGTTTACCTATAGACCCTTTACCAATCTTTTCAATTTTAGAATCAAATACATTCTTTGGTAGTGTTTCTAATTGTTGGATTGGTAGATCCATAAGGTTAGCATCAATACGTTCAGCAATTCTTTCTTCAGCCATTTCCATGGTAATGTATAAAACATTCTTTCCTAATTCAAGATTTGCTGCTGCGCAATGACACATGAAGAGTGACTTACCTACGCCTGTGCCGGCCATAGCAATGTTCAAGGTCTTATTTGGTAAGCCACCCTTAGTAATTTTATTGAAGTAATCTAAATCAAAAGGAGTCCTACTTTCTTTTGTATTATAGAATTCAAAACGGTCATCAGAATTATCAATATAATCGTGACCAATGTTTGGATCAAATGAAACACCCAATGCTTCATTTAATATTTGAGGGATAGCTCCATCACCTCTTTCTGAATCTTTTCCATCAATGATTTGAATAGAATCCATGATAGCATTATAGACTGCTCTATCTTTACACCATTTTTCTGATTCATTAATAAGATAACCCATATCAATATCAGATCTTTCTTTTAACTCATTAATAAGTTGTTGTGTTCTATTTAGAACATCTTCAGGAGCACTTACCTTTTTTAATTCGAGGTCAAGTACTTTGCCTGATGGGATTTTGTTATGTGCATTGACAAAAGATACAATAAGGTCAAACACAACCTTGTGTTCTTGCTCAAAGTATTCTTTCTTTAAAAACGGTATTACTCTACGGCAGTATGCTTCATCATTAATCAGATGATTGAGTATCTGTGTCGGTATTTGATTTGTTATTTCCAATATAGGCTCCATTATCTAGCGAATCTTCGATGGCATGTTGTAGCACACCACCAAGATAATTCTTAAAATTAATATCATTCAATAAGTCGTCTTCTTCAAATCCTTTCGAATCGACAACATTGTAGGTAAATGCAAGAGTTGCCATATTAAGTTCAGGCGATTCTTTTACAGAGACCTGACCATATATATACCTAACTCCTTTCCATTTTCCTGTTAAGAGTTCAATAGCATACCAATTTTCTTCATTGGATTCTATAAACTTATAATCATTTTGGGTTATAACACTATTCGGCATTATCAAAGTCCATATAGTCAACATCTAACATTGGCTTATGACCAATTTGATATTGGCTTTTTATAAACTTTTTAAAGTCAGTGCTTTCAAAAATAGGATCCCAGAACTCTTTTTCAATAGTGTCCTTAGCTCTTACTTTCGGATCAAGTAACTCTCCAGTTTCTTTATCAACTCTACAATACCAACCATTGGAAGGCTTAGCAACATAATTACCAGCCAAAGCAACATCCAGTAAACCAGAATAAGTTTCAATACCACCTTCCCATGTAACTGAGATAGGTACTTTTGATTTTTCTCTAACAAATCTTGATTTCTCCACATTAATTATAAAATGGTAACCTTTGATTTCCATACCAACTTTTTCTTGTTTTCTTCCAATAATCCAAATATTATCAGCTGAATAATAGATACCTGTTCCACCTGAAACTACTGCTTTAGGAAACAAACCAATCTCTTGGTATGTATGGTTAACAGCAAGCAAAGGCACATTCTTCATAGTTAAATAAGGAGTAACCATTCGGAATAATCCTTTTAATGCTTTAGCTCTTGACATATCAGCTACTGATTTTTCATTTAAAGCATCTTCTAACTCTTTCTTAGATGCAAGGTTACCAATAGAATCAATTACAATACAAACTTTATCACTACGATCAATGTTTTCTAATTGTCCAACTAAATCAAATTTAAGTTGTTCAACATCTGTAATTGGTGTATGTAATACCCTAGTTGGATCAATATCAAATGATTCAAAGTATGATTGTGGTGAACCAAATTCAGAATCATAAAATAGTAATACAGCATCGCTATGCTCTTTTAAATACGCACTTGCCATAAGTAAAGCAAACGATGTTTTAAAGTGTTTACTTGGACCGGCTAAAACTGTTAATCCACTAGTTAATCCGCCTTCAGTATCACCTGATAGTGCAACATTAATCATAGGGACATTAGTCTTAACAAAATCCTGTTCGGCAAAAAATATACTTTCTGACAATATATCAGTAGTTTTAATTTTTGAGTTCTTTTTTAGTTTATCCATTATAGACATTATTTTATCCTCCTAGACCTATCTGGTCCTAATTGTAGTGATCGTTCTTTCTTACGCCACCTTGCTATTGCTTCTGCCTTCTTGCGCTTTCTTTTTGCAGTTGGCTTTTCATAAAACTCTCTTTTACGAACCTCTTGGATCACTCCAGCTCTTTCTACAGCCTTACGGAATTTCCTCAGGGCCACATCGAAGGGCATTTCCCTTGGTGGTCTCTTATCTCTAGGATTTCTATTCTTCCTAGGTCTTAAATCTATACTAGGCAACGAACTGATCTCCTGGTTCCCAACCACAGCCAGTCAAACCGCCTGCCTTGAGTGCCTGAATTGTTCTTAACAGTTCATTAACATCTCTTCCAGTATCCATAGCATTCATTGATACATGCTGAATAAAACCTTCAGGATCGATAATAAACGTAGCTCTTTCAGATACGAAATGTTCCATATTAACTACTTCACATGAACTAGCTAATACTAATCCACAATCTGCAGCAAGTGTGTGTTTAATTGAACCAATAAGTTCATTAGACATTTTCCAGTTGAGTTTACAATACTCATTATCACCAGAAACTCCCATCACAATAGCTTCATCACACAATTTATCCATTTCACTGATTTCAGTTGGACAAATAAAGGTAAAGTCTTTTGGATAGAAATAAATTACAGCCCAAGATCCAGTCAGATCAGCTGACTTTACTTGAACTATTTGATTTTCAGAATTTACACCATTAAGATGGAATCCTGGAAATTTTATATTTACATTTAACATAAGTTCTCCATTTGTTAATATATCTATTATAACATAAATTGGTCCAATTGTAAAGGACTTTTTTCATATTCATAGGTTTTTTTCTTGTTATCTTGTACCAAGAAATCTGTATCTATTAGATCTAATTGACCTGCTAGATATTTTTTAACCATTCGTGCTGGATGTTCGGCAGTAGTAACTGGAACATTTTGACATATATGATTAAGAGATCTCTTAGGATTTAAGAGTTCAAAATCAGTAGGAAGCTTCATAATTGATAAAGCTTCTCTTACGGTTAAAAATCTGTCTTCGTCTGGATGAGTTAGGTTTGTCGGCATATGACCAACAAAAGCACCAATTTTATCTTTAGGTATTTCTACACCTTTTCTCATAATATTGCCACCCGCTTTGAGTTTATGGTATTGTCTATCACATTTCTTTGCAACAGTATCATACCCCTTTTCTCGCATCCATTTAGCAACGACTTTATAATTTGTTCTTTCTTCAATATAATCTTGTAGACCAACTGATTTAGTAATCTTTGACGCAAACTGAGCGTGAGTAATACCGCCCTCTAGTTCTTCTAAAATATATCTATAGTATGGTTCTTCAGATGGTATTTTATCATTAGTTAGAATCATACTCATAGGATCATTAGCATCTTCATGAACAGCTCTAATATCATCAGCAATTGTTGATGGTTTTAAATCTACGTATTCCATCAAAGGTACTCTATCACCTTTCCAAAAGAAATAGAACGTACGATCTCTTACTTGGCTTAAACCATGCAATAGAGATTTAGTTTTGTATATACTGAATGTATACCCATTAGCTTCACCAATATTTCTTAATCTTCGTACAACTGGTTCACCCATTTTAGATGCTAGTCTTGGAGCATTTTCTCCCCAGAAAACTCTTGGTTGTACTTCACTTAAAACATATTCAGCAGATTTAATCATCCAATCGTTCATTGGGCTGTTACTTGCAGCTTGTGGACTAAGAGAACTTAGACCTGCACAAGGACATACAGTATTAACTACATCAACACTTTCAGTATGTTTCTCTCCTTGTGAGAGATTTAAATATGGAATTTCATTATTATAATAATTTCTTAAATGCTCTTCATTAGCTTGAAAGCCATCAAAAGTTAAAAAATATTTTGGTTTTGTTTTAAAAACGTTTTCCATTGCGATGGTTTCTCCACCAATCAATGGAACTATGCTTGCCCATGTATTCATATTAAAAAAATTCCTCAAGTGTATTTGTTTCTTTTATACCAGTCCAATATGGATAGTACTCTCTGGATAAATGGATTGATTGTGGTTTTTCCATATAATCAAAATCCAATTCTCCTTTTTTATTTAATAGATAATTTGTCCATTTGATTCCTAAACCAGAATCATGAATAATTTCGTTAAATAACTTTCGAGCATTATTACGCTCTTCCCAAGTGCCATGAAAGGGTTGTTTATTATAAAAACCAGATTTTGGTATTTTTCTAGACTCATTCTCGATTGGGAGAAGTTCGTAAATTCGACCTGGAACAGATAAGTTATTCACCTCCGTTACATATCGTTCAGCAAGATCTTTTACGTTCTTCTCCCAACCGCCTTCCAACCTACATACATGATGCCTAATATCTATGTTACCAAAATAGAATTCTACCGGTCCTTCGGTTTCTATTTGAATAAAAGATTCAAGGCCTTCATTAAGTGCACCATTTAACGTTTTAAACGGAACACTATTTACTGTCCAGCCTGGGCGATACATACATATTGAATGTGAATCGCCAGCTATTAGTTTTTTTGTTTTATTTGGGTAATCGACTCTTTCAGCTTCGTTGAACATGCGTTCAAGATTTTCGATATCCACATCATTCCATTCGGGTTGTACCTCTTTCTTAGCAGATTCAAGTTTTGATTGAAGCTGTTGGTGATACGGTGGAAAGTCCATTCCAATTGAATAAACTTTACCTTTGAACTTAGAAAAGTTAACAGTGTTTTTAACATATGGAAAGCCATAGACCCCACCAAACATATTAATGCCACCAGACCAGTCACTCCCATGATAAACCCAAAGATTATCATAATCATTGTGATCTTCAATTTCTCCACCATAATTGATGTCGCAGTTTCCATATTTCTCCCTTATCATATCGCCGTATATTACACCTTGAGCACCACGATGAGATCCAGGTCTTTTAGCTATAGGTATGAACGGACAATTTATTATATTTCTCATATTAAAAAATCTTCTATTGATGATGGCTGATGTTGTAAAGCTTCTACGATTGAGGTTACATCAGTATTAGAAATTTGTCTTTTTTCAATTCTTGATGTATTCTTTTTCATATCGCAATATACTCCATATTGACATAAAGCTACTTCAGCGCTATAACATGTCAATTCGCTTTGTGGGAATGAATACACATTCTTACCATCTACGTTTATGTTGTGCCAATATTCGTTAAAGTATATTTTACCGAATAATTTTTCTTGGTTCTCTCTAACCCATACTACTTGGTTACCTAGAGAACACTCTTTATTACTCAATGTTGGAAATAGCATTTTTAATGTAAATTGGCATCCTGGGCCAGGTAACACAAATGCTTCATCATGAGTAAAATTTAATTTAGGATTTGTTGATTGGTCAGTTGCTCCATGATATCCATAGTAAGGACCAATACCTTCTTTTGAAAGTAGTACTTCACAGCATTCTTTTAAAGATCTACAATGAAGGATTTTATCTACAGTTCCATCTACTAACCAATCGGCTAACCAACTAATCATGTTAACAGCATGAGTTGGATGGCCATGAATTTCTCTAGCAAATTTGTTAGATGCACCCATAAGAGAGGTATGTAACTCTGTTCTAGACCAAATAGAATATCCTAATCCTTTTGCTCTATCTAAATTAGATCTAATTTGTTCCAGATATTCTGGATCAATTAAAACTCTTTCAAAATCAGTATATGCTTTTCTAGGATCTAGTTCAGCATTTAAGATTCTATGGCAGTCTCTACCTCCATAAAAGTGAGTGATTACAAAATTAAGCACTCTATTTTCGTCAGACATTTCTTTATTCGTAGAAATATTTTCTGCCATGTATCTTAGACGATCGTCCATAGTTACATTAGGACCAAAATATTCGGTATTCCATTGAATAGCTGGATCATCTCCATTAAAGGAGTCATTCAATCCAGCTCTAAAATCAAAACCTTCTATAACACGCTTCCAAAAATAAGAGATATCATCTGCTACTTTTTGATCAACGTGTTTCCATAAATTAGTACTTGACATGTTCCTCGCTTTCTCTCACTAAGTGAATAATATTAAGATTAGGATGAAGCTTTTTAATTTCAGCTATTTGAATTGGATCATCTTCAAAATGCATTCCAATTTTATAATCATGCAAATTTTCAAGTTCTTGGATTGTTTCAGCTTTATGTTTACCAGAAGCTTCACGGCTATATGCTGGATCTGATCTCTTCAATGGATTATACATTACTCTATTATATATGCCACGAGATTCTAACATTTTTTCTGTTTCTTCTCTTTGTTCGAACGACCGCCCTGTGACAATAATATCCATGTCACAGGGTCTTACGCCATAATGCTCTTCCCCGAAGTATATCACACCATCAATATCAAAAGTGTTAACTAATACTTTAGACATAGTCGTTTTCTCCTGATTGGAAAGTGTGTGGAAGGTCTTTTGCTTTAGGACGATTCTCTTTTAACTGAGGTTCAGTCATTGGAGTAATCACACGTCTTGCTAAAGCATCACATTCGAACTTAGCATCTTGAGTTTTTAGCTGAACTGGTGGTGTCTTTTGTGTCCAAGCTGATGGACCTCTTAGGAAACCTACAATACCCATTTCAGAAGCTACCTTACAGAAACGAATAGCTGAAACAACTACTCCACCAGAGTTTGGTGAATCTTGTACAGAAAGTCTTGCTGACATTTCGTAACGAGCTCCAGCAAATCCATAAGCAACTATATCAAAGTTTGCAATTTTATTATCTGAAGGGATATAATCACCACCTGGTTTTTGTAAAACAGTTAATGATGGTCCAGCATAAAGTGTCATACCTGCAGTGCTTTCGTCTCTTACAATGTTTTGACCTTTAAGAACATTTTCTTTAGATACATGTTTGTTCTTTAAACGATATTCTTTTGCCATGTTTAAGAAATCAGTATTAGCAGTACGACCAGTTCTAATATGTTCTTGACCTTGAGTTGATCCAGCAGCCATATTCATTTGAATATGTTGTGTAACCATAAGTCCAGAATCTAGCATAGCACCTTGAAGTACTTCAGACATTCTTGAGGCTCCCCAAGCTGATCTCATATCAGATCCAACAATTGATAAACCTTTATCAATAAATCTTTGTTCAGTATGTACTGCATCTTCAGTTGAAATTAAAGTAGGAATACAATTAACAAAGTGAACTTCAGCTGCTAATGCAACATCAACCCAATACTTTGAAGCTTCTTCTGAACCAACTGGTAGGTAGTTAACTAAAACATCTACATTGTGGTACTTAAGTAACTCTACAGTACGATCAAAAGATTCTGCTGGTTGAGCACCATTAACGAAAGTTACTTCATCTGGATACTCATGCATATGAGGAGCAATGCCATCTAGTTCAGGAGCAGAGTATACAGTAGCTCCATCAGCAATACACGAAACGTTTGATTCACCATTCGTATAAATTTGATCTACATGATCCATTGCGCAATTTGGCTTAGCTCGTAAAGCTTCTGCCAGTTTTTTATTGACTTTTCTTTTATCAATATCAAACCCTAGAACAAACTCAATATCATGGACTTTATATCCACCAATATCTTCGTACATAAGACCAATCTTATCTTCTGGGTTTTCGTTGTAGTATTGAATGCCTTCCACTAGGGATTTAGCACATGATCCGACACCTACAATGCCGACTTTTATTTTTGACATATTTTTTCTCCTTTATATCAGTTTATTTAAGTGAGTATTTTGAC
>JADHSL010000001.1 GCA_016776925.1 Pirellulales bacterium
TCTGGAGATGGGCCATCTTCGTTATCGAGGTCCTCGGCACGTAGTGGCACAAGAAGACGCAAAACTCCACCCCGCATTGTCGGGTGCGCCTCCGTGAGCGTAATACTTCCAATGATTCGTCCGATTCGCATGGTGATTATTCAGTTTCTACGGGAATGAAGGACTCGTGTCTAGTTTGCTGGCACAGCCTTGAATAATGTTTCTCTAGACTTTTTAAAGATTCATCTAACAGACAGATATACCCTTGGTCCGAGGGGAGGACTCTTTTTTTTCTGTGACTCTTTTTGCGACTTCTCATTAAGCGTCATGACTACTTAAAGAGTCGCATTGAGTATCAGCAGGAATCACTGAGTGCGTTAAACACCGGGAATATCGGGTTTAAGGAAAAAGGGAATGGGCGAAGAGGGATTCGAACCCCCGACCCCCTCGGTGTAAACGAGGTGCTCTAACCAGCTGAGCTATTCGCCCTGAATATTCTTTAAGTGTAACGCACAGTTTCGTGTCCGGCAGTCCCTTCCCTGAAGACCATGATTTTTGCTCACTTCCCCTGTGTTGAGGTGTCTGCTGCAGGTTTGGGCGGAATAACTGTCCGGATGCCTAGTTCTCCAAGTTGTTTGGTGTCAACAAGGCCCGGAGCCCCAGTCATTAAGTCACTCGCCCGCTGTGTTTTCGGGAATGCAATCACGTCACGAATTGAATTGAGGTGACCAAAGAGCATGACCCAGCGATCAATGCCTAGGGCAATTCCGCCATGCGGAGGAGCACCGCTTGCCAGTGCGTCAAGGAGAAAACCAAAGCGTTCCTGGGCAATTTCAGGAGAAATTCCAAGGAGCTCGAAAACCTTTTGTTGGGTCGCTTGGTCGTGGATTCGAATCGTGCCACCTCCCGCCTCTGAACCATTAATCACAAGGTCATAGGCAATTGCACGGCACTCTGCCGGATTCGACGTAAGTTTTTCAACGTCTTCAGGATGAGGTGCAGTGAAAGGGTGATGCATTGCAGCCCAGTTCCCAGTTTCTTCATCACGGGCGAACATCGGAAAGTCAATAACCCATGACACATGCATTGTATTTTCGTCGTACAGTTCAAGTTCTTTACCAAGATATTTCCGGAGTGCGTGCAAGGTTTTACAGGTGACGTCAAAGCTGTCAGCGGAGATAAGCGCAAGGTCACCCGGCTTCGCTGAAAGTGATTGGCGAATGTTTTCCGCTACATCAGAACCTAAGTTTTTTGCAACCGGCCCCGTCCACGATCCAGAAGAATCAAGTTTGAGCCAGACAAGGCCCTTCGCGCCTGCTTCGACTGCCATCGCTGTAAGACCATCGAGATCTTTTCTGGAAAATTTTTCAGCAGCACCGGAGACGAGAATCCCCCGGACTCTTCCGCCTGACTCAACAGCGCTTTTAAAAACACGGAAGTCACTGTTCTTCGTGACCTCAGTGAGATCGACGATCTCAAGGCCAAACCGCATGTCCGGCGCATCATGCCCGTACCGTTCCATGCATTCGGTCCAGGTGACCTGAGGTAATGGGAGAGAGATATCCAAATCAAGAATATCTTTTGCTGTCTTGACGACAAGGCTTTCAATAACACCCGTTACGTCATGTGCATCGACAAATGACATCTCAACGTCAAGTTGTGTGAATTCAGGCTGCCGGTCTGCTCGCAAATCTTCATCTCGAAAACATTTTGCGACTTGTACATAGCGGTCAAGTCCAGCAATCATTAAAAGCTGTTTGTAGAGCTGAGGTGATTGCGGTAACGCAAAGAAAGCGCCGTGCTCGAGTCTGCTTGGCACGAGATAGTCTCGAGCTCCTTCTGGCGTACTTCTGCCGAGCATCGGCGTTTCCACATCAATAAAGCCAAGTTCATCAAAGTGATCTCGCATGATTTTTACGATGCGGCTGCGTAAGAATAAATTATTTTGCATGTCGGTTCGGCGAAGGTCGAGCCACCGATTCTTGAGTCGCACCTCTTCACCAGGGAGTTCCATCGATCCTGGCTGGAAGACCGGTGTGTCTGCTTCATTGAGGATTTCTAAGTTGCTGCAGACAACCTCGATCTCACCAGTGACAAGCTTTGGGTTTGTCGTTCCCTCTGGACGTCTTCCAACGCGACCGGTTGCAGAAAGAACCCATTCCGACCGAGCTGCACGAGCACTCTCCATGACGTTCGTTGATGCGTCGGGTCCGATCACAACTTGAGTCTTGCCCCAGCGGTCTCTCAGGTCAATAAAGATGACACCTTTGTGATCACGAACGCGGTCTACCCAACCACACAGTGTTACGGTTTCATCAAGATGGCTTGGACGCAGTTCACCGCAGGTGTGAGTTCGTAGCACGGTGCATAAGGCCTTTCAGGAGGGTTCAATACTTATGAGCAAAATAGCCGGGGGCTCGTATGTTCGGTAGACAAGGATTGTCCGTGATCGAGACCGTTTCTCAAGGTCATACCCTCAAATCACACACGGGGGCCCTGATTGCATCAAAAACACTATTCGTCCAATGGCTTTTGGTTGAATCCGGTGTGAACGAGAAGGCCGATAGTCAGCAAGATTGAGAGTCCAAGAAAGAGAGCCGCTACAAGCATGAGCACTCTGTTGTCTGTGAAAAGAGCAACAAGGCCGAGGATAACGAAAAGGAGCGACATGCCAACAGCTGAGAGGCAAAGTCCTTGCTCCAACTTGTCATTGAATTTTAGTAGCGACATTTTTTATTAGCCGAAAGTAGAAGTACGCGTGATGTGTAGTAAGCCAGAAACAGCATGACGCATGCAGCACCACTGTGCCAAGTCATGTGTCGATCATCGGGGAGGCTGTACAGCATTTCGTCCACCGGAAAAAGCAAGTTCTAGTTGTTCGTCACTTGTGTCTCCGCCCAGTTCCCGAAACATCATGCTGGGTTGGATGTCACGATTGTGTTGGTACTTGTCACTAGAATATTCTGTAATTTCGCCAGTGATCTGATGAAAGAATATTTGGCAAATGGGAACACCAGGGTAGATCTTCACTGGTTGAACAGCGAACATTTCCAGCGTCCAATATCCAGCAAAGCCAACGTCACCGAAGCCAGCGGTGACATGTACAAATAATCCTAGTCTGCCAATCGAACTACGCCCTTCGATCATTGGAACAAGATTGTGAGTCTCTGTTCGTTCAACAGTCCGTCCCAGATAGAGTTGGTTGGGGGTCAGGACCAGTCCCTCTTCTGGAATTCGCACTCGTGCTACTCGATTACTCTTTCGCATGTCGAGAACAATTTCTTCGTAGACAAGAAGTTCGTCGTGAAGTGAAAGGTTGTAGCTATTGGGATTGAGCCTTTTGTCATCAAATGGATCGATATGAATATTGTCGCCAAGTTGCTTCCGGATCTCATGGCCTGAGAGAATCATTCGGGTTTTCCTTGCGAAGTGCGGTGGCGTAATCCGCGGCTCAGAGGGAAGTAAAAAGTACCTAGAGCCAGAATTTGATTGTAAGGATTTGATGAGAAAATGTCTTAAAAAAATTCATATCACCGAGATTTTTTCAGATGCCTTGGGAGTCCCACTTTTGGGCAAAGGTCTTCAAGTCCGCAGCCGGTACAGCGAGGTTTACGAGCAAGGCAGGTGCCTCTCCCATGCTGAATCAAACGATGGCTTATTGCGACCCAGTGGTTTCGGGGGATTTCCCGTACAAGGTCTCGCTCTGCCCGAATGGCATCTTTTGCTTTTGTCAGGGCAAGTCGACGAGAAATACGACCGACGTGTGTATCAACAACGACACCTTCAGCCAAACCGAAAGCACTACCCAGGACGACGTTGGCAGTTTTTCGGCCGACTCCCGGCAGGGAGGTCAACTCCTCAACTGTTTGAGGAACATTCCCTTCGAATTGATCAACGAGTTTGCTGCAGCATCCCTGGATGTTTTTGGCCTTCGCTCGAAAGAATCCGGTTGTTTTCACCGCATTTTCGAGTTCTGCAATGCTTGCTGCTGCCATTTTGTGAGGGTTTGGCCACTGTTTAAATAGATCAATAGTTACCAGATTTACACGTTTATCGGTGCATTGGGCTGACAAGATTGTCGCTATGAGGAGTTCGAAGGGGGTCTTGAACCTGAGCGAGCAGTCTGCATCCGGATAGAGTTCTTCAAGGCGATCTACAATCTGGAGACTCCGTTCCCTTCGCTGCAGCCGAGTTTCTCTGCTTGGCACAATATGTGTGCGTGGGGTGTCCGATGGCGTCTTTGATGTGGATTTCGGTCTCATTTCAAGCTTCAGGGTACCATGAGGCTTCGCTCTCGCCACGTCGATGCTAGGATTTCAATAGTTGGAAAGTATAGATGTCGCAGTTGCTTGCTTAGGAGGTCCAATGGTCTCTGAATTGGTTGATCCTTCAGAATACGATCCGCTTTATTTGGCAGGCATCGTTAAATTTAATGAGTGCGATTACTACGAATGCCATGAGGTCTGGGAAGACTTGTGGACAGAGTACCGCGGTCCATCAAGAAAGTTCTACCAAGGTCTTATTCAAGCGGCTGTTGCCTTGTACCATTTTGGTAACGGTAATATTCGAGGGGCTCGAAAACTTCATGGCAGTGTCCATGGATATCTTGAGCCGTACGGCTCGTATCACCTTGGGCTTCACCTAGATCAATTCTTTAAAGCTTTTGATGAGTGCCTCAAAGAAGTGGCCGCGAGTACAGAGAACTTTCCAAAGATCGAACTTGACCCAGAAACGTTGCCAGAAATTCACCTTGATCCGCCGCCCTTGGTGAACGGAGGTGATGCCGATGAATGATGATACCCTCGCTTTTACTCCAGATGATTTTTCAGGATCCGCACGGCTTTTTCCACTTCCTAATCTCATTATGTTCCCGCACGTGATGCAAGCCATGCATATCTTTGAACCTCGATACCGTTCGTTGTTCGAAGAGGCACTCTCCGATGACAAACTTATTGCCTTGGGTGTATTGGCGCCCGGCTGGGAGGTTGATTATGAGGGCCGTCCGGCTCTTGAATCAATGGCATGCCTTTGTCGGATAGCAACGTATCAGCGGACCCCGGAAGGGACCTACAATGTATTGCTTCTAGGAGTTCGTCGAATTCAATTGCAGGAAGAGTTACCACCCACCAAGCCTTTTCGTGTCTCAGAGGCCGAGATTGTTGAAGACCACGTGCCCCCGCATTCTTCAGCAAAAGAGATCGTAGGTTTGCAAAAGCAACTACTGGTGGCATTTAAACGTTCCATGACAAAACTCCCGACTTCGTATGATCAGATTGATGAGCTTCTGGGTAGCCAGATTACTCTCGGGATGCTCGCTGATATTGTTGCCTACACGGCTGAGCTAAACTTGAAGACAAAGCTATCTCTGCTGAAAACAAGCAATGTGGTTGACCGCGTGCACGTTCTCTTGGGTGCACTGAGTAAGAGTGGTCGGCCTAACGCTACCCGGCGAACGTTTCCGCCGGCTTTCAGCACGAACTGACTCTTCGCACGACGTGCTCTCAACTCCATTGGTCACCTTCGAGGAGAAAGAGGACGGGTATTGCTCGCAATGATAAAAAGGAATGAATTCTTGGTTTTGTTGGCTTTTGGAAGGCGAAAAAGTTTGCTGCTTTTCACTGTATGGCAGTGTAAAGTACGGTCTTCTAACTAGAGTGACAGATTTTGAACAGTTAGGTGTTAAACTCAAAAAATGAGTACGAGTCGTAAAGAATCAGATGATCCCACATCAATCGCCTCTGGGCAGGTAGGTGCCACTCAAGTCGTTGACCATCAAAGAATAGAGGCCGCTGTTCGGGAAATTCTTACTGCGATAGGTGAAGATCCAGATCGGGAAGGATTGCTTGAAACACCGGCTCGTGTTGCTCGCATGTATGCGGAAATGTTCAGTGGATTACATGATGATCCACGGCGTCATCTGGGAAAGGCATTCACTGAGAAGTACGATGAACTCGTCTTAGTTCGTGACATTGCCTTTCATAGTATGTGTGAGCATCATCTGTTGCCTTTTATGGGGCACGCACACATTGGATACATACCGAATGGTCGCGTGTTGGGTCTCAGTAAGTTGGCAAGAGTGGTTGAGGCAGTGTCCCATAAGCCACAGGTCCAAGAGCGTATGACTGAACAAATTGCTGATTTACTCGAGCATGATCTTGGTGCGAAGGGAGTCGCTGTTGTTCTGGAGGCATCTCACACATGCATGACTATTCGGGGAGTGCGAAAACCAGGAAGTCTTTGTGTGACTTCAGCCGTGAAAGGAATTTTCCGAGCAAATATCTCCAGCCGAGCCGAGGTCATGTCGCTTATTAATGGGAAGAATTGAGTGTGCGTTGGTTCGTGTGCGATGGAGTTTTGTTGCTTGCTGACTCCGCGAGGTGTACGTTCCGATCCAATTTAGGAACACTGTGAATCAACAGATATGAACCTGCTTGTAGATTTTCTTTGTCGCTTTAGTTTTGGGCTCGCGGTCGGGCTGTGTATCACTCCGGCGGCCCTTGTCCCAAGCGGCTTCTTTCGTGTGAATACGCTTGTTTTGCTCGGGCTTACGACATTCGCCGCACTGCTGTCATCAACACTTGGTTTGAATGCAAATACATGGCTCCTGTCTATCGCCGCACTTGTTTCATGGGTTGGCAGTGTGTTGTGGTACGCAGATCGCCGCCGACCAGGCCTTGTTTGCTGTGGTGGGGCCGCGCTGCTCTGCGCTGCAGCAACTGCCCTGACGGGTGAATTTGCAGCTGCTCAAGTTGGAGTACGAATTCTTTCAGGCTGTCTGATTGGGTTTACGGTCAATGCGATGCTTCTTGGACACTGGTACCTTAATGCGCCTGGTATGCGGGTGGATGTGTTACGACGATCAATCGATCAGACGCTTTTCGCATGGGGCCTTCTGTTTTTTCTGGTTGTGGCAATGATCATCTGGCAGTTTGGGAATATCGAAGACAGTAGCGATTCGTTGTCGTCTACCTTTTTTCGAGCGGTTACTGCAGCCACCTCTGGGGCTAATGGAGGCCTGGATGCTACGGGCGTGGCCTTGCTCTGGCTCCGCTGGCTGGCGGGACTCATTGGACTGCCAATTCTCTTGCTTATGAGTCGTATGACTTTGGATATACCAAATACACAAAGTGCAACAGGAATTCTTTATGTGGCGTGCCTGGCGGTCATTTTGGGAGAATTGACTGCACAACTTCTTGGGATGACAGTAAAGGTTGGCAATCCTGTGGCGGAGCCGGCTCGACAGGAAATATGGAGTGAAGGTACAGCATGAATATTGTGTGTGCGTGTCCGGCCTGTCAGATGGGTATTTATCAGACGTCAGTTGAAGAAGCCTCGTCGATTATATGCACAGCATGCGGTCAGAGTGTTGCTGTTCCGCAAGAGGCGATTCAGGTTTCTGAAAGAAATGCTCAGCCGCGACTGAATCGGTGTTTGGTTTGTCCCAGCACGGAGTTGTTTGTCAGAAAAAACTTTCCACAGCGACTCGGCATTGCAATCGTTGTTGTTGGGCTCGCCATGAGTTGTGTCGCCTGGGGCTATCGAGATTTATTTTGGACTTTTGGCATTCTCTTTAGCACAGCATTGCTTGATGTCATTCTGTTCTTCGTTGTGCCGGATTGTCTGACATGCTACCGCTGCGGTGCACGATACACGGGTACTGATGGAATGAGTGAGTTTGGAAATTTCAATCTCGAAACGCATGAGAAATATCGGCAGCAGGCTGCCAGAGAGCGACAGTCTAATCGTCCGTTCTGAGCCAAGGGGTTGCCTAATAAGTGTAAGGGCACCACGACTCGACCTGGATGTGTCTGGTCGAAGATCAAAGAGGAGGCGTTGAGGGCGGTACGATTTTTGATAATGCTGGGAGCAACGAACAACAAAAATATTGACTGGTTGTACTTTCAGCTACAGTATCTGGGTTTGTACCGGCGTTATCTACTGTCGTAAGGTTTATCAAGAGAGTTCGATCCGAAGTGGTGTAGGAAATTGTTTGTGAACAAAAACATTGTAAGTAGCGATGGTTGTCTTGAATCAGAACGTACTACGGGCGATGTGTCTGTAAAACTTTTTGCAGGCGTTGCGGAGTTGGCAGGAGTGAAAGAGCTTCGGGTTTCTGTCAAACGCTTTACAGTGTCAGAGGTTCGTTATGCCCTGGGGACTCAGTTCCCGAAGGTGGCTTCGTTGTTGTCCCGAAGCGCTATTGCTGTCGATGGTCGCTATGCAACAGACGATGAGGTTCTTTGTTCCGATTCAGAGATAGCGGTCATTCCTCCAGTGAGTGGAGGTTAGGTGAATGCTGCAGGTTGATCTCACGGATGATCCGATCGATGTATCGCTCGTGCTTTCACGTGTTGCGAGCGAACGCGCAGGAGCAAATGTGTTATTTACTGGCACGACACGGCAAGAGACAGATGGTCTCAGAACAGACTGGCTTGAGTATGATGCATACGAACCACTAGCTAGAAAAGAACTTGTTCGTCTGCATGAACAAGCTGTTGTCAGGTTTCAGATTATAAAATGTTCGATCGTGCACAGACTGGGTAAGGTCTCTGTTGGTGAAGTAAGTGTTGCTGTTGCTGTTGCTGCAATCCATCGAGCCGAGGCGTTTGCTTCAGCATCATGGCTTATGGAGAGGATTAAAGCAGACGTGCCTGTTTGGAAGCGACAGGTTAATGAGTCCGAAGCTTTTTGGGTGCACCCAGAAA
This sequence comes from Pirellulales bacterium, assembly GCA_016776925.1. Classification (GTDB taxonomy): domain Bacteria; phylum Planctomycetota; class Planctomycetia; order Pirellulales; family UBA1268; genus UBA1268. The sequence continues at coordinate 8,685 of JADHSL010000001.1, forward strand.
AGAGTGACACTCTAACCAGAAGTTCCGGTAAGTGTTCACGGGAGCCTTTTGATGAGCTTTCCTGAAAAAGACTTCGATGCACCTGCCAACAATAGCCTTGTTGACGAGTTTGGTAGGCACCATACGGATCTCAGAATAAGTGTTACAGATCGATGTAATCTTCGATGCGGGTATTGCATGCCGCTAGAAGCGTCTTTTATGAGTCAACAAAGGCTGTTGACGTATGACGAAGTAGCGAGGTGCGCGAATGTCGCGTCTGAAATGGGGATTCAGACAATTCGTTTAACGGGTGGTGAACCACTTATGCGACCCAGGCTTGATCAACTTATTGAACAGTTGACTCAGTTACCAAAAATTCAAGAAGTTGCCCTCACCACCAATGGCCTACTGCTGGCAGACCAGGCTGCAGGTTTAGCCAGGGCTGGGTTATCTCGACTCAATGTGAGTCTCGACAGTCTTGATGAAGCTCGTTTTGAAAAAATTGCACGTCGTTCTGGACTTCAGCGAATTCTCGAAGGGCTTGAAGAGGCGAGGCGGCAAGGGTTTCGGTCAATTCGAATGAATGCGGTTTCGATTCGTGGATTGACGGAGCAAGACATCGTCCCGCTGGCCGAATTTTGTCGGACGCACTGTTTTCATTTGCGATTTATTGAATTCATGCCACTCGATGCGGAGGATGCATGGTCTCGTGAGGATGTCCTGACGGGTAGAGAAGTTCGTCAGATAATTGAAATGCATATCGGTGAACTGTCACAGATCGAAGGGAACAATCCAGGGCAGCCCTCGATTGACTATGCTTATGTTGATGGCAGTGGTGTTGTTGGATTTATAAATCCTGTTTCGCAGCCATTTTGCGATCGTTGCGACAGGTTGCGGCTCACCGCAGATGGTCAATTTCGTAATTGCCTTTTTTCAACCACCGACTGGGATGCTCGCACCCTGCTGAGAGAAGGTGGGTCGGACGAAGAATTGCAAGGGCTTTTAGCAGCATGCGTTGGTGCGAAGCACTTTTCACATGGTATTGGTACAGAAGCTTTCCAGAGACCATCACGGGCCATGTACCAAATTGGAGGGTGACAGTCGGTGGAATGACACTGAGGTTACAAACGAGTGAATAACAACCGCAACCACCCACCAAGGCGATATCTAGATAATGCAGCGACTACATGGCCAAAGCCGGAGGTAGTTTGGAAAGCGTGGGAACAGGCAGCTAGAGAAAATGGCGTGGCGGTTGGCAGAGGTGCATATCACGAGGCGTTAATGGCAGGGGATCTTGTTCACCAGCTACGTCAGGAAGTCGCAGCCTTGCTAGGTGTTTCACCAGAAAGGATCTGCCTGCCGGTATCAGCGACTTTTGGGTTGAATCAGGCAATCCATGGTGTTGTTACGTCTGGCACCCATGTCATTGCTACTGCGGCTGATCATAACGCAACACTTCGGCCACTTCATTACCTACAGGAAAAAGGTCGCATTCAGTTGAGTGTCGTTCCATGTGATGGACGAGGTTGGGTTGATCCGGACGACATTGTTCGGGCATGGCAGGCGAATACAAGTCTTGTAACTCTTTCGCATGCATCAAATGTTACAGGTGTTACCCAAGAGGTTGAGTCAATTGTAAAAGTAGCACGAGAACGAGAAGCACTTTCACTGCTCGATGCTTCTCAATCAATTGGTCATGTTGCAGTTTCCCAATACGAGTCGATAGCCGACATTGTTGTCTCGCCCGGCCACAAGTGGCTGATGGGAATGCACGGAATAGCGGTACTCTATGCAAGGCAAGGAATTCATTTTGATCCATTGATACAAGGTGGTACAGGCTCAACGAGTGAATCTCTTGAAATGCCCGTTGAAATGCAGGATCAAGTTGAGGTAGGGACAATCGATTTCCCCGCAGCCGCTGCACTACTCGCTGGGTGTAGGTGGCTGAAAGAGGAAAGATTGGAGTCGGTTGCAGCCGCTTGCAAGGGTTACGCTCAAGCGTGCTATGATGAATTGAGTGATATTCGAGGAGTTCGTGTAATAACTCCTGATCCAACTTCAGGTGTGTTAGGTCCGCCAATTATCAGTATGGTCTGTGATGGGTATTCACCAGTTGAGGTCGCTGCCTTGTTTGAACAGATTGCGGGTGTTCAGGTGCGTTCTGGATATCACTGTGCTGCTTGCATTCATGAATTTCTAGGGACCACCAAAGGCGGGACTGTCCGTATTTCCTTTGGTCCTTTTAGCGATATTGGAGATGTTGAAGCTGTTGTCTCGGCAACAAAGAAAATAATGCTGTAGAGTGCAGGGCGGTAGAAGGAGATGTTGTATGGCAAGTAAACAAGATGACGTCTGGTATTCAAAGGGTCTTCGCTTTGAATGCTCGCAATGCGGGGACTGTTGTACTGGTGCTGAGGGGTATGTTTGGGTCAATCAGGCCGAGATCGATGCAATGGCTGCGCGTATGCAAATTACCCCCGAGCTTTTTGAAGAACAATTCGTTCGACGAGTAGGTGTTCGAAGGTCGCTCACAGAAAGGCCCGGAGGGGACTGTGTGCTTCTTGATGCTGAAACACGTGGTTGCACGGTCTACGAAGATCGGCCTCGTCAGTGTCGCACCTGGCCGTTCTGGAATTCCAATCTCAAATCTGAGGCGGCGTGGGACGAGGCGGCTGAAAGTTGTCCGGGCTGCAACAAAGGCGATCTTGTGCCGCTTGAGAAAATACAAGAACAGGCAGCACGGATTCGCATTTAAGAAACAGTTTTTATTGCAACAGGTTACTTAGTGCAAAGCCTAGAGCCACTACCGAAATATCTGGCTGACAGATTGACTACGGCTGGTCTGTATAGACGACTCATGAAGACGCATTCTGAAGAAATTCCTGAGCGTCTTCTGTCAGAGCACGCCGCCGTGTGTTCTGTATGGAGTCATATGAGACGGTTGGTCGAGGAACCAGATGCGTTCCCACTCATCAGTGATCGCTCGAAGATCTTCTGAGGTGTAGATTAATTCCTGAGCTCTCCGAATAGGGTCGCCGGAATACATAGGAATGAGACATCCCGTATTTGTTGCTACGAGAATTCCTATGAACAAAAGAATAATAAATTTAAGGCCGATATCCCATGTGCCACTACGGGCATTGTTGGTATTCATCGCGCCGCGCTCCCTGTATCAGTTATGTCATTGTTCTCAGTCGAATACGTAAGTTCTTCACACAAATAGTTGTCTTTTGTTTTAGACAGAGCAGGCACATCCAGGTGGTTGCCTGTTGGCCATCGACCGGATTCTTTGTGGGTCTTTCTCTGCATACTATTTACTGAGCAAGACCTTTCAGTGCGATGGTAAAATTTTTCAAACCAACATGCGTTTTGTTGAAATAAGTACGTATCTGTTAGCAACAAAGCTTCTCGGTAGAATACGAACTCTAGGGAGACTGAGGCTCGTCGAGTTTCCTTACCCGTGCTTCCATTTCCTTGCCCGGCTTGAAGCTCACGAAATACCGTGGTGGAACGTTGACGACATCGCCCGTTCGCGGATTTCTGGCAACCCGACCATCTCTTCGTTTGATTTGAAACACGCCAAAATTCCGAAGCTCGACCCTGCCCTCTTTGACGAGTGCGTTTATGAGGGCATCGAAGGTGGTTTGAACCGCTTCCTGAGCTTTCGCCTTTGGGAGGTCTAACCGCTCGGAAATTGCTCGAACTATGTCTTCTTTGGTCACGACTCTGACACTCCAGTCGTGGATTGAGGGCCGAAAATGCCCGTTTAAACGCCATATGGACGGGCCAGGCTGTCTCAGCGTCGAGGATTCGTGTCCGTCCGGTAGGAACCATAATGGGGCTTTAGTCGTGATGTCAACGAGGATTGGGGTTTTCTTAAAAAAGTGGTACCACCTTTTCTATCTCTCGTATCGGCCTAAAAATCAGGAGTCTTGAACTAGACCGTATATTCAGAAGAAAAATTAAATCTTACCTGTTTTTCCTATTTGGCTGGTCCATTGATAGTTTGCCCCTGCGGTACACTGCAAAGTGTGGCGTCGACTGAATAGGTTTCAGTTTGTCAGCCATCATCGAGGTCCTCCTTAGCGTTTAGAAAAGACGATGACTGCATCTGCTTCTCCGGTGTGCCCTGATTTGACTGTTCAGCTCGGGCGGCTCTCAATACCGAATCCGATCATGGTTGCATCGGGAACGTTCGGCTACGCCAACGAAATGCAGGAATTTGTTCCACTGCATCGACTTGGGGGAATCGTTCCCAAAACAATCACGGTTGCCCCAAGAGTAGGAAACCGTCCCTGGCGTACTATCGAGACTGCCGCCGGGTTACTGAATTCGATTGGGCTTGATAACGACGGTATTGAACAGTTTGTTCTAGACAAACTCCCTTTCCTTCGGTCGTGTGGTGCACCAGTAGTTGTCTCCATTGCAGGAGGGACGGTCGCTGAGTTTGTGTTGCTTGCAGAGCAACTTGATAAAGAAAGCGGAATAGCTGCGCTCGAATTAAATATCTCATGCCCTAATGTCAGTCACGGTGTTGATTTTGCAACCGATCCAGAGCTCTGTAGGCAGGTAGTCGAGGGAGTACGCCACGCAACTCAGTTGCCAGTCATAGCAAAGCTAACACCAAACGTGACCGACATTACATCGATTGCTCAGGCAGCAGCTGACGGTGGAGCAGACGCTGTGACACTTATCAACACATGCCAGGGGATGGCCGTCGATTGGCGCAAGCAGCGGACGCTCTTAGGGAATGGTATTGGAGGTTTAAGTGGTCCTGCAATTAAACCAATCGCTTTGCGATGTGTGCATCAGGTACATGTACGCGTTGGCATACCCATCATCGGCGTGGGAGGCATTATGACAACAGATGACTGCATGGAATTCTTCGTTGCCGGAGCCTCAGCAGTACAGATTGGGACGGCGAGTTTTGCAGAGCCTATTATTACGACCCGAATCCTGGATGAACTTCCTGCAGCTGTAAATTCACTTGGGGCATCGGAACTTCAACAAATCGTTGGTACTCTGGTGATTGGTGATTCTGCCAAAACTTCGAACAAATAGCTCAGGACTATTTTAGATGTGTTCAGATCTCAGTGATGGTAGAGGACGGATGTTTTGGAGATGAATTCTGGTATGCAATCGAAGTCAAATTCTACAGCTAGGATGCGAGTGCTTTCAGGCATTCAGCCAACAGGACGGTTTCACTGGGGCAATTACTTTGGCGCAATACGCCAATACATTGAGTTACAGGATGCCGGAGAGGCTTTCTATTTTATTGCCGACTTACACGCCCTTACAACGGTTCGCGAACCTGAAAGACTTCGCGGTTTTGTGCGCGATGCGGCGATTGATCTGGTTGCTTTAGGGCTTGATCCTGAGCGAGCCACCTTATTTGTTCAGTCAGACGTGCCCGAGGTAGCTGAACTTACCTGGTTGTTGATGACGGTAACACCGATGGGGCTGTTAGAGCGGTGTCATGCGTATAAAGATAAAAAAGCGAGAGGGCTCACTGCAGACGCGGGCCTCTTTACATATCCCGTCCTCATGGCTGCAGATATTTTGGCGTACGATGCGGATGTGGTGCCGGTCGGTGAGGATCAGGTGCAACACATTGAAGTATGCCGAGATCTAGCTGGTACTTTCAATCATCTCTACGGCGATACTATTTTTCGTCTTCCGAAGCCAAGGCTTGTTGACGGTGCGGCGAAGGTGCCAGGGACTGATGGGCAGAAGATGTCAAAAAGTTATGAGAATACGCTTGATGTATTCGAAGGCTTGCCGGCACAGAAAAAGAAAATCATGCGAATTACGACGGACTCCCGATCGATGGAGGAGCCGAAGGATCCACAACAAGACCATCTGTACCAACTGTTTTCACTCGTAGGTTCCGAAAAAGAAGTTGCTGAAATGGCAGAACTCTATCGGCGGGGTGGATTTGGATATGGCGATGTGAAAAAAGCAGTTGTGGCAGCAGCCAACGAGGCTTTTGCTACTGCACGAGAACGACGGTGCGAACTTGAGTCGAACCCAAGCAAGATAGATGAAATACTTGCCGTTGGTGCTGAACGAGCAAGAGCGGTTGCCGGCAATGTTCTTGAGCGTGCGCGTGAAGCATGTGGTCTGCGTGGTTCATCTACGCGGGGGCGTAACCAATGAATGTGCTAGGTGTTGGCACGGACATCACGGAGTGCCTACGGATAGGCAAAATGATTGAGCGACACGGCGAACTTTTTGTGCAACGCGTCTATACACCCAAAGAAATTGAATACTGTCGAGGTCGTAGGATGGCGATGCAGCATTTTGCCGGTCGGTGGGCTGCGAAAGAGGCGATTCTCAAGGCACTTGGTACAGGGTGGCGTCAGGGTATCAGTTGGCGTGACATTGAGGTGATCAATGGCGTAACTGGAAGGCCCGTTGTGACTCTCATGGGCGGCACGCAAGACGTCGCTGAAAAAATGGGGATAGGTGGCGTGCTTATAAGTATTTCTCATTGCCGTACCCACGCAACTGCTCACGCGATCGCTGTAAGCGAGATGCCATCAACGTTTGATCAGGATATCCCTTGGGAGTAGGTGAACTACGATTCAGTAAACTTTTCCAATTCGGCAACCCCGCCTTCAATAGTCAGATCGGATACTGGGGTTCCATCTTCTACCTGCGTCTGTCCATCGCGGCGGGTGAGCACAAGAGTCTGCTGACTTTTCATATGGTCGGCTAATTGCTTCCGAAGATCCTTCTGTTCTTTTTCTGGAAGTTTTGCAAATGCACCTCGTCCGCGGCATTTTGGAAATTTACTACACCCGAGCCATGGACCTCGTTTGCCATCACGGAGGTTGAGAAGTTCACCACATTTAGAACACTCAATGTCGGTCAGGATGGGGGGTGGGGCAGGGAACTTCAGGTTTCCTTTTTTGTCAATGTTCATGATAAATGATACGGGTGCATCCGGATCTGATTTTTTAGATGACTTCTTCGGTGGCGGTGGGCCATCTTCGACAAGAAAGTCTCCAAACCGTCCCGTTCGTTTCACCATTGGCGTTCCAGTTGGTGAGAGAAGGTCAATTTGCTCTGGGAGCAGGGGCCGGCCGTCGCGGTCAACAGGCATGGCAAAGGTGCAAGCCGGTATTTCTTTTGGCTTCCGCTTTCGAGGTTTTTTCCCCTTCGCTGTTTTCTTAGGAGGCGGCGGTTCCACAAGTATTTTTTCGTTATACCCGCAGCATGACAGGAACCGGCCTGTTTTTCCGAGACGGTACTCAAGACGACGGTTACACGTTGGGCAAGCATATTCAGAAGGCGTCGATTCGGCTTTTTTGTGTTTGAGTTGATCAGCGAATTCAATTTTAGGCACAAGTTCTTCATAGAACTCATGGAGCATATCGGTCCACTGTTTTTTTCCTTCAGCTACTTGATCAAGTTCCTGTTCAATCTCACGGGTATATCCGACCTCGATGAACTGATCATGGAAGCCTTCCTCAAGAAATTCTGTAACGGCCTCCCCAAGTGCTGTCGCGTAAAAACGCCTTTCACGTTGTTCTACATAGCCACGATTTTCGATGACATTGATAATGCTTGCATATGTTGACGGCCTTCCAATTCCTTCTTCTTCTAGTTTCTTTACAAGTGTTGCCTCACTGTACCGAGGTGGCGGCGCTTGAAATTTCTGCCTTGGCTCGATACTGAATGGGGCGAGTTGTGTTCCTTTTTCAAAATCGGGTAGTACCTGATCGCCGTCTCCCTTCGGAATTCCGGTAATTCGCAAACAGCCATCAAAACGCAACACACGTCCATTTGTTTTAAAGACGGCTCCGGTGTCTTTGTCAGAACGCCGCATGCGTACTGCCGTGCTATCCCATTCTGCATCGGTTGCTTGACAGCCAACAAATGACTGCCAAATGAGCCGGTAGAGCTTGAGTTGCTCCTCGTTTAAGGCCGAGGCGATAGTGTCTGGGTCACGAAAGGGATCGGTCGGTCGAATTGCTTCGTGGGCTTCCTGCGCTGACTGATTGCTACTCGAGTAAAAGCGAGGTTTCTCAGGGAGATACTCCGCACCGATTTTTTCTTCAAGATAGCGACGTGCCAGACGGATGGCTTCGCCTGATAAATTCGTTGAGTCAGTTCGCATGTATGTAATCAGTCCGACTCGTCCCTCTCCGGGTAGATCGATGCCCTCATAGAGTTGCTGAGCGACACGCATTGTTCGATCAGTTGACATGCTTAATCGGCTACTTGCGGCTTGTTGTAAGGTGCTTGTAATGAATGGTGGATAGGGTCTCGACTTTGTACGTTTCACATCAATTGAGTCGATGCTATAGCGCGTGTTGGAGTCCGGCTTTCCTGTTAGACGAACAATATTTTTGGCTCTTCCCTTGCCAATACTGTTTTCCTCTCGTTGGATATCTATATCGACTAGTCCAGCTGCCTCAGCAGCCGACACTGCTTCATTAACGAGTTCTTCGGTAGAGGTTTTGTCAGCCTCAATCTTCAGAGTCTTTCCTCCAACTTCAACAAGTTCGGCAGAAAGGCTGCGGTGATCAGAAAGCCATGCGGTACGTTGCTTGATTGTTGGTGGTCGGTTGCGATCGTCTCGCTGTGACATGAAGTCGTCCCAGACGGTCTGCAGAGCCTCAGCACCATCGGTATCAAAAGAGAGATATCCTGTAAGTTCCCAAGACTCATCTGGAGTAAAGTCGCGAATCTGTTTTTCACGTTCCACAACGAGCCTTGAAGCCACGCTTTGTACGCGGCCCGCACTTAATCCGGAGGCGACCTTTTTCCAAAGAATTGGGGAAACGCGATATCCAACAATGCGATCAACAATTCGCCGTGCCTGCTGTGCTTCGACGCGAGGCATGTTAATACCCCGAGGATTTTCGAAAGCTCGTTGGACGTCAGATTTAGTAATCGCGTCAAAAGTGACTCGTTTCGCCTGTTTAGGATCCACTTTGAGTTCTTCTGCAAGATGCCAGGCGATGGCCTCTCCTTCACGGTCAAGGTCAGTCGCGAACCAAATATCACGAGCCCCCTTCGCGAGCTTGCGTAATTCTGTGACTGTCTTTTTCTTTGCTGAATCGACCTCATAAGTCGGTGCAAAGTCATGTTCGAGATCAACTCCGGGTACAAGTTGCTTGATTCCTTTGGGAGCTCGGCTCGGGAGATCACGAATGTGCCCCACCGACGCTTTCACGACAAATCCACGTCCAAGGTACTTTTCGATTGTTTTCGCTTTTGCCGGACTTTCAACGATGACAAGCTCGTAGTCTCCGGTTGGAGTGGTCCCAGCCGATGATTTTCTGCTTTTAGGAGCCTTGCGTGAGGTCTTTTTGGCCATGAATCTTGTATGAAAAAGGTGTAAAAACGATGAATTTCTGCTGAGATCGGGATTGGCACCAGACCATCTGGCGATACAATCTCCGACTTAGTTATTGCTCAACAGCGTTACCCTCCCTTCTCTCTACTTGTCAAGCCTCAGTGGTTTTCAAACCCGTGGCGCTTCAGAAAAAGGCGGTTTTATGGCCGGATCATTCAACTTCTTCCGGAAATATCAGCGATCGATGCTCGTAGCGGTGGCGGTCTTGGCGATGCTGGCTTTTTTTGTGCTTCCACCGTTCCTCCAGATGGGGGCAGGCTCGTCCTCTACTGATCCGGTTGTTGTGACGTGGAAAGGCGGTGCTGTCAGAGAAGACCAGCTCGAACGAGCAGTGGCCCTGCGGACCCTTGCAAACCGTTTTCTTATGCAGGCCGCTGCTACAGCGGGTCGTGATCCTTCTCGACTACCAGCATTTCCAGAGGGGGAGGAATTGATTGTTCGCGAAATGCTTCTTGCAAAAGAAGCTGAAAAAATTGGATTAACAGTTAGCAATACTGCCATCAATGAGTTTCTTGCTGCTTGGACAAACAATATGGTTCGGCAAGATCAGTTCGATGCAATTATTGCTGGCCTTCGCTATGGTCGTGCGCCGGTTTTGGCGGCAGACCTCTTCGAGTCCTTGCGCACTGCTCTTGTCGCACGAAATACTCTGCTCTTATTTCAGACAGGTTTTTCAGGCGATCCACCGGGTTGGCGGTGGGACTTTTACAAACGACTTGAACAGTCAACAACTATTAAGGTTTTTCCGGTTGAGGTTGAAAACCTTGCGACGTCGGTTCAGGCACCAAGCGAATCAGAGCTGAAAGCCTATTTTGAAAAATTCAAAAACAACCTGCCGTCAATGAGGAGCCCAAACCCTGGGTTTAAAGAGCCTCATCGAATTCGATACGCATCACTCATGGCAGATCAGAAGAAATTTGAAGATGAGGCAGGGAAAACGATAACGGAAAAAGACGTTGAAGAGTTTTATGAAAAGAATAAGGAAACCCGATTTCGTCAGTCACCACCGGATTCTCCGCTCGCACAAGAATCGGCCATAAGTTCCAGCGATAAAAAGAGTGAAGTGGAAACAAAGGAGGAGAGTGAAGAGGGAAAACCCTTGAAGGACAGCCCGGATACTCCGATTCAACCTGAGCAAGATACTGAAAAGAAAGTGTCGAAGGATTCCGTTAAAACAACACCGAAGGAAGATCCTGAACAACAAGAGAATACAAGTCAGCCATCGGATTCCGATAATGGCTCTACAATTCGTAGAACACGAGTAATGCCAGTTGCTTTTCAGGTGAAAGAGGAGGTGAATGAAACTGATTCATCTGCCAAGGACACAAAACAGCAGCCCGAGAAAGCACCCGTTACTGGAGCATCAATCCCGGATTCGGTTGAAGAACAGCCTGGTGCTAGTTCAGCAACTGGTGAAGAAAACAAAGAGCCAGGAGAGTCTTCTGAGCCCGAAATGACATTTCAGCCGCTTGAAGAAGTAACTGAACAAATTCGTCAGGAAATTTCTCGGCAACGCGCTACAGAAACAATCGATGCAATTTTTTCAGCATTGGCTGCAGATGTGAATGCTTATGCTGAAGATCGTGCACTCTGGATTGCACGAGGAAAAGATGGCGACAAAGAGCCAGCTCCTCCTGACGTTAAAAAAATCGCTGAAAAGCAATCGCTTGTTGCAGTAGAGTCTAATTGGTTGACTGTGACCGAAGCTGCTAAAGGTGGTGGTATAGGAAGCAGCTTTGAGTTCGTGCCAGATCCATCGAGTCGCTTTGGCATTCGCCAGCAGCGATGGCTCGAGACGATGTTTGGTGATGGGACGATACCCCTCCGTCCAGTCACATCGCGAGATGCGGAAGGAAATCGTTATTTCTCATGGAAGCAAGACGATCAAGAAGAGCGGGTCCCGGACTTTGCGGAGGCTCGTGATAATGTTGAGAAGGCATGGCGAATCGTTGAGGCCCGTCCCCTTGCCTTCAAGCGGGCTACTGAGATAGTTGCAAAGCTGGATGAAAAAGGTTTTGCAGATTCGCTGTCAAAAGCTGAATTAGAGGAAGTTCAGGAGATTGGCCCGTTCACCTGGCTTACGCAAGGTGCGGCAGGGGTGAATGCAGCACCAGTTTTATCATCGCCCCAAGGGCTCGCTATGCCAGGCAACAAGATGATGCAGAAGGTGTTTTCAACTGCTGAAGGGAAGAGTGTGGCCGTGTTTAATGAGCCACAGACGATCTGTTATGTCATTCGCTTGCTTGCGTTTGAGCCGCCGGAGAGTGATTTGCAGGATAGGTTCGAAGGCGTTCTTGGAGATCAGAGACGGTTGTCGATGGTTGCTCAGACAGCATTTGCTGAGGTCTTTATGGATTGGATCGCTGGCTTGGAGAAAGATTTAGAACTGACCTGGAATCGTGATCCAAGGCTGCCTCGGTAGATGGTGAAAAACTCGCTAGAATCGCTTGCAGGTCTTGAATGTGACTGATGCCAGTTCCTATGAATTACCGGCATCAGAGGGTTTCAATGCAACCGCTGCAAGTGGAGGGACGGTGAGAGAGACGGAGTGCTCTCGCCCATGTTGAGCAAGTTGTTCGCATATGAGTCGGTCGTTGTTGATAATATTGCTGCCTCCAAGGTGAGCAGCATCACTGTTGAAAATTTCCACGTAGTGATCAGCTGCAGGAACACCTATTCGATAGTTTTCTCGAGGAATGGGTGTAAAATTGCACACGATAAGTAATGAGTCTTTTTGAGAAACTCCTTTTCTTAAAAAGGTAATAATACTTTCTTGCCAATTCTGACAGTCAATCCATTCAAATCCTTGTCCGTCGAAATCTATTTGGTGAAGAGAGGTTTCCTCTCGTAGTAATCTGTTGAGTTCCACAACTGTCTGAGAGAGTCCTCGGTGGCTGTCCCCTCGAAGGAGATGCCATTGGAGGCTCTCGTCAAAATCCCATTCTTGTGGCTGACCAAATTCATTGCCCATAAATAAGAGCTTTTTGCCTGGGTGAAACCACATGAATGAATACAGCAGCCGTAGGTTGGCGAATTGTTGCCACCTGTCACCAGGCATTTGGCTAAGCAAAGAGCCTTTTCCGTGAACAACTTCGTCATGTGAGAGTGGGAGTACAAAGTTTTCATGAAACGCATAAATTAAGCTGAATGTTAGTTCGTCATGATGAAACTTTCTGTGAACAGGATCCTGTTTCATGAATCGCAGGGTGTCGTTCATCCAGCCCATATTCCATTTGAGGCTAAATCCAAGTCCACCAGTGTGAGTTGGTCGCGAAACACCAGGCCAGGCGGTGGATTCCTCGGCGATGGTCAGTGTTCCAGGAAAGTGATGATGAACTTGGACATTTAATTCCTTTAGGAACTCAATTGCTTCAAGGTTCTCACGGCCACCAAAGCGATTTGGCAACCATTCTCCTTCACGACGGCTGTAGTCGAGATAAAGCATCGAAGCGACTGCATCAACCCGCAGTCCGTCAACATGATAATGGTCCAGCCAGAATAAAGCTGACGAGATCAGATAATTCGTTACTTCGTTGCGACCATAGTTGAAAATGAGTGTTCCCCAGTCAGGATGCTCGCCCCTGCGTGGGTCTTCATGTTCGTAGAGAGCCGTCCCGTCCAGGCGGCGAAGCCCATGATCATCTTTTGGAAAGTGTGCAGGTACCCAATCAATAATGACTCCGATACCGGCTTGATGGCAGCCATCTATCAGTGACATGAAATCTTGAGGGGTGCCAAAGCGACTTGTTGCAGCAAATAAGCCGATCGTTTGGTATCCCCAACTTGCAGAGAGGGGATGTTCTGTTGGTGGAAGAAATTCCAAATGGGTAAATCCCATTTCGAGGCAGTAAGGTATAAGTTCTCTCTCAAGTTCACGGTATGTCAGCCAGCGATGCGGGTCATCTCCTGGTCGCCTCCAGCTTCCGAGATGAACTTCATAGAATGAGATTGGTTCACTGAACCAATCTCGCCGCTGTCTTTGCTCCATCCATTGCGAGTCGCTCCAGTTGTAATCACTTAAATCTGCGACGAGAGAAGCGTTTTGTGGTGGCACCTCAGCTGAATAGCCGTGGGGATCGGCGCGGTCAATAGTGCCTTCAGTTGTTTTCACACGGAACTTGTAGGCAGTATTAGGCCCAACGCCAGGAACGAAGAGTTGCCAGAAGCCAGAAGGCATCAGCTTGCTCATCGTGTGGTTGTGGCCAGCCCAGCCATTGAAATCACCAACGACACTGACCGCTTCAGCATTCGGCGCCCAGAGAGCAAAATGGACTCCCTGTTGTCCATCACGTGTACACAGTTGTGCGCCAAGCTTGTCGTAGCTTTTCCAGTGTCTACCTTCGCCCAAGAGATGTAGGTCGTAATCAGTCAGCATTTGTTCAAGGAGAAAAGGGAAGATGAGTAAGAAGGTATAACGGTTCCTGCATGAGCCACAATGATGCAGACTGCCGTATAGTCTGGCCACCAATTAAAGGACTACGATAATCGTACCGCTGAATGAATAGCCATGCTGTCGGTTCGAAATGGTTTTGGGGCAGGTTGTTCCGCCTGAAGCGACAGTGCCACCTGAAGGGGCACTAGAAGCATTAAGCAACGGCTATGAATCAACACGAAAGGCCCACCGACTAGAAATATGTCGGCGGGCCTCACGATTTCACCAATGAAGTTGCTATTGAAAACGTCTGCTTGGATCAGGCCACGAGCCGCATTGCCGGTACTTCTCCGGTAATGCCAACAACAAACTCTTCAAATATCTTTGCATCAAGAGCAGATGCGGAGTCTGCCTCTGGGTGAAACTGAGTGGCGATCGCAAGCCATCCATCAACCTCACTTTCGATAGCCTCAATGACTCCATCAGGAGATCTCGCAGTTACGCGGAATCCGGACGCCAGATCATCAATGGCCATATGGTGCATGCTGTTGACACGTATTTCACCATCCCCGTACACACGCTCCATTGCAGAATCTGGTTCTACGAGAAGTCCATGACGGTGCCCAGTATCGAGTGGGTCTTTATGCGGGATCGCTTTAGGTAGGTCTTCAGGAAGATGCAGGAAAAGGGTGCCACCTTCGGTAATGTTGAGAAGCTGCATGCCGCAGCCAATCGCGAGAACAGGTAGATGTCTGGCACAGACGTGCTTGGCTAACATGCGATCAAAATCTTCACGTCTTTGGTCCATTGGGCGGACTGCAGGGTGCGGCATGTAGCCGTCTCGTTGAGGGTCAAGATCCGCACCACCAATGAGGACCACTCCATCAAGCGTATCAAGCAATCTTACGAGGTCGTCCTCTTCATCAAGAGGAGGCAAGACAAGAGGTATGCCTCCGGATTGAATGATATTGTCGTAATAGCCCGCCGCTATGAATGAAAGCGAAGCATGCTCCTTGCAACTGGAGCGAAAGTCCATATTAATTCCGATAACCGGTTTGGCTGCCATGAAAGTTCCTTCTTCGAGCAACACTGTTGCGTGTTCGCGCCACTCATCCTTGAGTGACAATTCCAAACATTGCGGACGTGAAGATAGCGCTCAAAAAAAACAAGACAAGCATATTTTTGATTTTGTGGTCGGCAGTAGATCCAACCACAAGATGATGTGCTAGCATTTTATTTGATAGCACACGGGGTCGTCTGGCACGGAATTTGCGCAATGAGAGCAAGATATGTCACTAGCTATTCTCATTAGCCAGATAACCAGACTGCATCAGAAAAACTCCGAAACCATGTTCGTTGACGCTTTGCTAGTTGACGAGTTCGTTGTTTCGTTTTTGTGATAGCGTCCTGTTTTGTAATTTCTCCTCGGATGAATGCGAGAGATTCTTTATATCCAGCAGCTTGTGCTGCTGTTGTACCGATTCCGTATTGCTGTTCAGCAGCTTCAGTTTCTTCCAGGATTCCACACTCAAACATCGATTCGACTCGCTCATGTATTCGGCGGTTGAGTATTTTTCGTGGTTGATCGATGACGAGTATCGGGCACGGAAAAAGTTGCTTTTTAGAATTGCGTGCTTGTAGCCATGAGCGCGGGTGATCTACCCCAGATGCCTGAATGATTTCGAATGCTCGAATGATGCGTTTTGTGTCGTTGGGATGAATGGTAGCGGCTATGTCAGGACGGAGTCGCCCGAGCTTCTCGTGGAGAGCCTTGGGGCCGCTCTGCGCTATCTGTTGAGTCAGACTGTTTCTGAAATCGAGATCTATTGCGGGGGATTCGTCGAGTCCATCTCGAAGACATCTCAGATACAGTGGAGTGCCGCCAACAAAGAGAATACGTCGACCACGGTCACGACAGTCCTGAATGGCGTTGGCTGCCGCGAGAAGCCAATCTGATGCGGTAAAGAGTGATGCGGGATCTACAAGATCAAGGAGATGATGAGTCGCTTGGGCTTGCTCTTCCAGAGTTGGTTTGGCTGAACCAATATCGAGCCCTTTATATACGGCGACTGAATCAGCACTGAGGATGTCAGCATTGAGTCGCTGAGCAATACGAATGCCCAATGCAGTTTTGCCCGATGCGGTTGGGCCTGTGAGGATTATGCAATCACTTGCTAATTCAGGCTTTGAAGCTGACATTGAATCTTTGGTGTCGTAAGTCTTTGTCGCATGGTACAGTTGAGGATATAAGTATGCGGTAAAAGTCTCTTTTGGAGAAGCAGGAGCGATGGAATCAGACAGCCTGAAGCGGACATCAGAACAATCTGTTGGAACAGTACTCGGGCAACTTGAGGACATTATCGCGAGTCGTAAAACGTCGGACGCCGACCGGTCGTATACGAGTAAGCTTTTTGCTGGAGGTGTGGCGAAAATAGGTTCTAAGGTTACTGAAGAAGCTGACGAGTTGGTCGAGGCAGCAGCTAATGAGTCTGACGAAAGGGTCGTTTCGGAAGCAGCGGATCTGCTTTATCACACTATTGTGCTGTTGGCTCATCGTGATCTGACACTCAGTCAAGTGGAAACCACACTTGCTGGGCGTTTCGGTGTATCGGGGCTGGAAGAGAAAGCATCAAGAAAATAGGCATTATAAGGTTGCGAAGTTTTAATCGAGGTCAACGCAAGTAGAGAGATAATGAAGAAATCAAGATCAGAAGCGGCGGAACGGATGCTGCGTATAGGCATTCCAAGTAAGGGACGGTTGTCAGAAGTAGTCGCTGATCTGCTCCATGATGCTGGGCTTTCGTTTCGACGTATTTCGCGTTCATTGTTTGCTCGTTGTCGTGATGTTCCAGTCGAGATCGTTTTTCTACGGACTGATGATATTCCAATTCTGACTGCAGAGGGCGCAATCGATCTGGGTATCACTGGTGCCGATCTTGTTGCTGAGGGAAGGGTCGATCTTATTGAAAGGCTTTCGCTTGGTGTAGGGGGTTGTAGGCTGGCCCTTTGCGTGCCAGATGATGCAGAGATTACGTCACCAGAAAGCCTGCAGGGACGAAGAGTTGCTACGAGTTTTCCAAAGATAACTCAGGATTGGTTAGCTCAACATGGCGTTGAGGTTCATTTAGTTGAGCTTTCAGGTAGTGTTGAGATTATGGTGTCTCTAGGTGTTGCCGATGCCGTTGTTGATCTCGTTGAGACGGGGAGTACTCTCGCAGCAAACCGCCTTCGAGTGCTCGAAGAGATTGGCTGTTATGAGACGGTACTCGTTCAAAATAAAAGTGTTGCCGATACCGATATGGCTGACCGTATTGTTCGCCGTCTTCAGGGAGTCGTCATAGCCCGAACTTGGACATTGCTGGAATATAACGTTCCACGTAATCGGCTGGCTGAGGCAGAAGACATTACTCCGGGGTTTAATTCACCCACGGTCAGTGCGCTTGAAGAGAATAGCTGGTGCTCCGTTCGGGCGATGGTGCGTCGGAATGAAACCCATAAGATTATGGAGCGTCTTGAATCAATAGGTGCTTCTGCCATTATTGAGACGGACATATCAAATTGCAGGCTTTAATCGTCTGCTAGGCAAAGTGCCCGGCTATGGGGTGTCCGCCCCGGAACGTAGAGACCACTGCAGTTGTTGCGTCAAATATTGCAGTCGTTGCCTTGTCTGCAGTGCTCGGTGACACGGAAGGTTTGAGGATGACAAAGTCAGCAGGTCGTCCAGTGGCAATGCTTCCTGTTCTGTGCTCGAAACCGAGGGCCCAGGCTCCGTTGGAAGTGATCATAAGGAGAGCTTCTTGGGGGGTAGCTAGACCAGAGTCAATAAGACAGGCTGCCTCTGCACGAATAGAAAGATCAGGATTGGAACCGCGGCCATCGGTCCCAAGACAAACTCGGGCTCCGGACTTCTTGAATTCTGCAAGAGGTGGAAGTTTTCCAGACAAGGCTCGTGTGGTGCGGGGACAAATCACTAGAGCAAGAGTGTGTCGATGACGCTTGATTCGTGCCATTGCCTGTGGGTTGTCGACTAGAAACGTTCCGTGAACTATCAGGCCACGATTACTTTTCGCTAATAAAGAGATCCAGTCGGCGGTTGAGGCTAACGCGGGAGCGTGTGCAGGCCAAATGCCAAGATCATGGAAGAGCTTTCGGAAAGGGCCTGTTTGTTTGTGGAGAAACTCTTCCTCAAACTTCGACTCGGCAAGATGCATTGCGAGAGGGGTCAGGCAGTTATCGCCTCTCCGGATTCTTTTGCAGGAGCCTAAACTGTTTTTCGCTGCGTTAACTGCGGCCTGACCAATATGCCACTGCGTAGAATATGGTGCATGAGGGGAAAGTCCGACAGCAATACCAGCCCGAGACAGTTGTTGAGAGTCCCGGAAGCTAGAAGCTACGCGCGGTGGCAAGGATTTTATGCTCGATGGATCCAGACCGAGAACTTCTCGGAAAACACGAAGACGGAGCCGGCCAGATATTTCATTGTAAGCGATGTCATTAGTCGCAATCTCACCAAGAGCAACTACTCCGCATGCAGCGGACTCACGAGAACCAGACACAACTGCGGCAGTAATTTTCTCATGAGCATCCGTTGAGGGCGAATGTTGCTCGCGTTTCCACGAAACGACTTCGTGAATCCATTCGTGAAGCCCACCTTTGGTAGCAAAAGGTTTCTGGCACGAAGAGAACTCAAGGTGTGTGTGAGCATTGACAAAACCAGGTGTAATGATGGCATTGCCCTGATCAATTACTTCGATATTGTTAACAGTGCGCGGTGGCCACACCCCAAAGCCTGTCACAAGGCCTCTTTCAACACGAAGCCACGCGTTTTCGAGAGGGCGACACGTAATTGGTAACAGCCATTTCGATCGAACGATAAACGACCGGTGCTGTTGGCCCGGATTCAGCATACGAGTTGCTCTTGTGTTACGTTGCTGAAGCCAAGACAGGCAGATCAATGCTTACCGTTGACTGATGATGACCTGTTTCCAACGCTTCGTCGGATCTGTCATCTACAAGTTCGTAGAACACATTACGACGTCTTGGCTCCCAGCCAAGTTCTGAGATTGCAGAACGCATCTGATCAAGAGTGAGGTGATGAACGGTTCCTGCTGCACTCACGACGTTTTCTTCCAGCATCAGGCTACCCATATCATTTGCACCAAACAGTAGTGCAAGTTGGCCAATGTCTCTGCCTTGGGTGACCCAACTCGATTGGATGTTCGGGATGTTGTCCAAATAGAGCCGGGCAACGGCTTGGGTTTTTAAATATTCAAAAGAACCGGTAGGAGGGATGTGGGCCATCTCGGTATTGTCTGGTTGAAACGACCAGCAAATAAAAGCGGTGAACCCTCCGGTCTCATCTTGTAGTTCTCGTAAACGGTCGAGATGTTCTATTCTTTCGGCTAGAGTTTCAATGTGCCCGTACATCATCGTCGCTGTGCTTCGTCCGCCAAGACTGTGCCATTTTCTATTTACGTCTAGCCAGTCATCCGACATGACTTTTCCACGAGTCATTGCCTCTCGCACGCGATCCACAAGTATTTCCCCACCACCACCAGGAAGCGATCCAAGCCCTGCGGCCGCTAGTCGTTCAAGGATTTCCAGAAGGGGTAGTTTTGTCACCTTCGTAAGGTGGAAAAGTTCAGGTGGAGAAAAACCATGAACGTTTACTTCAGGATACTGCGACTTGATATCACGCAGGAGTTCTTCATACCATTCGAGCGGTAATGTGGGATGCATTCCGCCCTGAAGAAGAATCTGATCTCCTCCAATCGCAACAGTCTCCTCAATTTTCTTGAGAAGAATATTTCTGTCGAGAACATACCCTTCAGGGTCTTTAGGGCCCCGGTAGAAAGCACAGAAATCACACACTGCTGTGCAGATATTTGTGTAATTAATATTTCGGTCAATGTTGTACGTTCGGTAAGGTTCTGGGTGAAGTTTTGCCGTAACAGCATTCGCTGCTTTACCAATTGACGCCAAACAGTTGGATTCAAGTAACTGAACTGCATCGGCACGTGATAATCGATGGCCATCCGTAACCGAATCGAGAATTTTTTGAATCGCGTTTTCAGTCACTGAGCACCAGTTGAAAAGTGTTTTGAATATTGGAATGCAGCATCAAAATTACGGTTGGATGGAGCAAGGCCAAGTTCCATGGCGTATTCGTGGAACAGCCGCAAGCCTCGTCGTTCATCGTATCCAAGATTGTAGTGCAGATTGTCGCTGAGATAGTCCAGACACTGAGGTACAGAAAGTCCGTGAGAAGGGGCTTCGATGGCTGCTATCGTTGCTAGATTAGCAAGTCCGGCGTCGCGGGCAGCATTAAGTCGTCTACCTAACCGCTCAAAGTCAACAGAGGGGCGTGCTGCCCAGACAGCAAAAACAAAAGGAAGCCCTGTCCATTGATGCCATTCATCACCTAGATCCCAAACAGTTTGAAAGCCACCACTTGTTGGACCAATTGCACGGTCGCCGATTAGAAGTACCGCATCGGCATCAGTCGACTCGATGTTGTTCCCGATTGGTAGCATTTCAAGTTTTGGACAAATGCCGAAACGTTTCGCTAATAAAATTCGGCAGAGCGCCACACTTGTTCTCGAGCCTTCGTCTATCGCGATTCGAGTAGTTTTTTCTGGTCGGGTGCGAAAGAAGAGTCGAACACTCATGACTGGTCCGAGACAGGCTATGCACGCGTTAGAAACTACCTGGTAGCGACCCTCACTTTGGGTCGACCAGTAATCTTCATTCATGGACGAATCAGATTGAGGCGAATCGAGCCGTTGGAAAAGTTCAATTGAGGGAATGAGAGCGACATCCAGTTCATCAACTGCCAGTCGATCTGCTAGTTTGCTTGGAAGATCAAAATCCAGCGAGTCGCCGAGACCGTATATAAGCGGACGTGTATTTAAATATTGGACCGCACCAATCCGCTCGTTACCTTTTCCTACAGGGATTCGGCTGCTTTGCGATACCATCAGTGATTTTCGTGGACGAATCATTTTTTGCTAAGAATGCACTGCGAATTTCCCGGGTCTAATCAATATCCAACACTTAAACAATAGACGATTCAGCGAGTGAGGCCAGAAACCTGCGTAAATGAGCCAAGAAAAGAAGCTCGCGAGGGAGAGAACGGACCACAATGTTCTCAATGCTTCCAAAAGTAAGGCTCATGGCTCCAACTGCCGGAATGCGCGGATTCCAAGCACTAACGGCAAAAAAGTAGCTAGCAGGCCACCTGCGATAATTATGAGGAGACTAGCAACTTGTCCGCCATAACTTCCGAGGAGCCGACTGGTTGTGTTCCCGGAGAGCTGCCCGATGGTTTGCTGCAAAAGATTGAAATGGTTTGTAAAGCCAACGGTGATCACGATAAGGATAATGAACATTGCACTGAGAACGAGGCTTAAGGTTCCCCCAAATCCTGCAGCAATTTTGGCAGGAGAAGATTCACGGAAATTTGGCATGCTTGCCCCCATTCCAACAGCGATACCAGAAAGGCCACCGCAGAGAGCAAGGCAGCACGTAAGGTGGACAAAGACTGCGCCCCAAGGCAACCCAAGCATGGAGTCACTTAGAAGGATTAACCCGAGGCACGGAATAAGGCCACCTACAAATGAAAAAAGGAACTTTGACCATACAATTTGATCTCGATGTATGGGAAGGAGACCAAGGATCCAAAAGCGACGACCTTCAAGGCTTATTGATGGAAAGACAAATCGTGTTGTGAAAGTAGAAAGAATGAGGCCGACGACAGCTAAGTTGAGGTGTCCGATAAGAGACGCGTAAACGTGCGAATAGTTGAATGAGCGAAGGTTGTAAAAGTAAAGAGCCAGGAGGCCAAAAAAGATGACGAATTGAGACCATTGAGAAACGTCGCGGCGGAAAATCTGGAGATCTTTGACGAGAAGAAGTCGGATAGGATTCCCAACCTGCGACCCTGTACGTGAGAGTAATTCATCGAGCCAGAAAATCTTTCGATGCCTTCTAGTTGGTACTTCTGCCTGAAGGTTGCTGTACCCTTTGCGGTACGTCCAGCGAGCGACCCAACTCGCTACGAGGCTTAGGAAGAGTGCATTAGCAAGAATCAACCCCAGGAACTTCAATGCTTCGAGGGTGCTCTTGTGAGTCAGTTCGCGTGATTCCCCACGGAGTGCTGCATCGAGTAGGCCTGAGGAAAGCCACCAGCTCGGCAGAAATATTTGCTCGGTCATGGCAAGACGAGATAGGGTTTCCTCAAACCATGCGGGCGTGAGCGCTTGGCTCTGAACGGAGCCGAAAGTTGACCACGAAAACCAAAGGATTCCCATCGCAACGAGAGCGAGTGAAATTGAGAGGGTATGGAGTCGTAGTCGAGGTAGCCCTGCAACCAGGAGCATGCACAATATGCTTCCGATAGACGCTGGAATAATGACAAAAGTAACAATAAACGGTATGAGCATGATGAAGAAGCTCCAGGGAGCATCCCGCACGATGCCATATGCAATAAGCATCGGGCTACCGAGAAGAATGAATCCCCAGCTCGAAAACCAGAGTGCCTCGGTGAATTTATGGGCATGAATCGCTTCGGCGCGTAGGGGGCACGTTAAGAGGAAAGACGACTCTCCAGACCGGTACAAGCCGCCGTACATCAAGATGCCAGTTGAAAAGATCATCATTACCATCAAGGCAGAGAAAAAAGTATTGAATAGCAATGACATTACTTCGGCATGCATAGAGTCAATGAAGTTGAATGCGTCGTAGAACAGGCAGAACACAGCCGCCCAGAAAATAGTACTGAGCACAAGGACAAGCCCGAAGCGGAAACGTGACTGCTGGAAGATTGTCGTGACAAGGTTCCAGGCAATTGTTCCTCGAAGTCTCCTCGTAAGCTGATTTTCCTGAGGAATATCAAGCAGTTGGTTCTGCATTTCTATAGCTTGTTTCTTTTTCTAAGTGTCGTCTGACGCGACTTCGTCCTCGCCTGTTTCGCTTGATGTGATTTCAAGATACAGGTTTTCAAGACTTCTTGTTTCCATGTCCACTTGTTCTCGCAGTTCTGAAACAGTTCCGAGAAATTTAAGATTTCCTTGCACCATGATG
This sequence comes from Pirellulales bacterium, assembly GCA_016776925.1. GTDB lineage: Bacteria > Planctomycetota > Planctomycetia > Pirellulales > UBA1268 > UBA1268. The sequence continues at coordinate 31,484 of JADHSL010000001.1, forward strand.
CCCATGCGGTCAGCCATTTCCTCGGCCATCGCTAGCGTATGAGTTGACATGAATACCGTCATGCCATCTGCAGTTTTTGCTTTCAATAGATCTTTGACAATACGAACACTTCGTGGATCGAGACCAACCATCGGCTCGTCGAGCACAAGAACATCAGGGTCGTGTAAAAATGCGGCTGCAAATACAAGCCGCTGCCTCATGCCCAGGGAATAGTTTTCAGCAAGTTCGTCAGCGAATTCATGAAGCTCAAACCGGTCGATTTCCCTCTTGATGCGTTCCTGCGAAAGGTCCCGTGGTATGCGATACATGTCAGCAATAAATCGTAGGAATTCATGGCCTGTAAGTTTGTCGTACAGGTAGGGCTCATCAGGCACGTAGCCCAAATGAAGGTGAGCAGAACGTGTCTCTGTTATGAGATCATGTCCGCAAACACGAATAACTCCACGAGAAGGGCGGAGCAAGCCAACCAACATCTTGATCGTTGTTGTTTTGCCCGCACCATTTGGTCCAAGGAGAGCAAATAATTCACCTGAAGGTATTGTCAGGCTTAGGTCTGATACAGCAACCTTGTTGCCATACGTACGCGTGGCGTTTTCAAATTGAATCATAATGGTATTACCGATACTGCGTTACTCTGTGCAGAAAACACATGGTTATTGGTTTGTTTGGGAAGAGTTTACACCCACTGCTTCGGGTTCCTTGAAAAGGCTCTTTACGTGATCCAGCCGGCTTGCAAGTGATAGAGCGACGGTGTCGGTACGTCTCATGAAAAGTAGTTTTGCACCAAGTATTGTTGACTCATGCTGTAAAACCTTGCCATGAGGGGCAACCCAAATCCTACTTCGTGGCGGTTGATGGTCATTGGGAGTGCTTCGGTAATTGACGATATCAGCATTCACAAGTTGATCATCAAAGTGCAGGGCTTCATGGCCCGCAACACTCGCATAAAGAATTTCTATTGGCTTGTGACTTGGTCGCAGTGGGCTATAGATAGGAACGGTCCAGTGTTGCCCTTGGGAAATCCCTGGCATGGTCGCCTGAGGTGAAAGTTCGTCTCGGATTGATAAATTGTCCGGCAAATGACGAGTTGTTTCGTATTGCAAATTGCCAGAATGAAGCGATACAGTGACTTTGTTGCCAGGTGTGATTCTGCCACGCAATCGCACAGTCTGCAGAGATCCCGGGACTTTGACGATTGATTGAAAGTTTCTTAGTTCTCCTCGACTGTTGATCGTCATGCGGCCAAAAGCCTCAAGTTTTATTGAGGTATGGAGTGTGCCTCCATGAGCTCCAAGTAATGTATTTGCCCAAGGCGGCAACAAGTCATTCAGGGGAAGGTCGACAAGTTGAAGGTTTGACCAGACGGTTACTGTGCCAGAAGGACTTGGCTCAACAATGCTTAATGCAGATCCGACCGGGCTGTCGTTAAGTGAAATCATCCAAGCTGTCGTTGAAGTGTCCTTCGTAGAAGCGTAAATCGACTGATAGCCCGGTGGCGTGTCGGAGGCGAGTGTTGGTAAAACTCTAGTGATAAACAACCAGCTGTTTGCTATAGCCGCAAAGGCCAGAATGAGCGCTGTCACGGTTGGGCGATACATAGGAATGGATTCCGGCTATGGTTTTCAATTGAACACGAGGGACAGTCGTGGCATGTTGGTTACGAACGAGCGGCAGTGAACAAGTTATGTATGGTGTGCTTTAGGCTAGAGGCCCTTTCTTGAGACAAATGTCTTCGACGATTATTTTCCGTCACCTCTAATGTACGAGATGTTTTCAAGACGGTTTTTCCGAGAGAAAGGCTGATTTTACCCGGGGCAGGTATTGGAGTTGCTAAAAACACGGCACAATTTTTATACTCTTTGAAGTCAGGCGGGGTGGGTTTTCAAAAATACTGCAGTAGATGGTTTTTTGTATGCCGTTCGTATGTTTTCAGTGAAGAATCATTCGTTCTCGGGCTGATTTGAGAATCCCTCTCTCGTTAAGGATAGCGATGTTCGGTCAACTGGAAAGAACCCAGGAGGTTGAGCGATGAGCGATTCTGTCTACTACCATCAAGGATGTCCTGTATGTGGCAGGATGTTGCGAATAGGCGTCCGTTTGCTTGGTCAGCGTGTTTACTGTCAGCATTGTGGCGGAGGATTTCGTGCAACGGATGAAACTCTTGAGGAAGATGAGGGGGCAGTTCGGGCGATGGAGCAAATTCAGGAAGATCGGATCGAAATGCTATTGGAACGCGCTACTGAAGCGATTGGCAACTCGCTGAAGAGCGAGCAGTCTCAGGAAGAAGATATAGCACAGGAAACAGCCTGACGTACTCGCTCGATTGCCGGTCGTTAGGTATTTACTGTCTGCTTGTCTGAACCAACTCTTCTAATGCACTCCAGTAATTCGGAAAGGTCTTCCGGACACATGCTGGGTTGGTGATGCATACTCCCTTTGACCGAAGCCCAACAAGTGACAGGCTCATGGCCATACGGTGATCGTCGTATGTTTGTATTTTTGCCGGCCGAAGGGGGGCAGGATGTATTGTCAGTCCATCAGGCTGTTCGTCAACGATGGCCCCGAGGCGTTGTAGTTCACATGTGAGGTCGCTAATACGATCAGTCTCCTTGTCTCGTATGTGAGCAACATTTCGAATCACGGTCGGTCCCTCGGCAAAAAGCGCAACAGCAGCGAGTGTCATGACAGTATCACTGATTGCATTCATGTCGATATCAATACCCTTTAAATCATTGCCTTGTATCGTAATGGATGGACATGACGAACTATTGCTTGACCATGTAACAGTGCATCCCATCTGTTCGAGTGCTGAGCAGAATTTGATATCACCTTGCATGCTATTACGACCAAGTCCCTCCAGAGTGACTGTGCCATGCGTAATTGCAGCAGCAGCTGCAAAATAGCTGGCTGCAGATGCATCGGGTTCAATTTCGTAATTTTTTGACACGTAACCTGTGGGTGCAATATGCCACTGGCGATCGTTACGAAGTTCACATTTTCCACCAAACGACTCAATAATTTTGCGAGTCATATCGAGATACGGCGTTGAGACAAGTGTTCCAGTTAGCTCAAGGGAAAGGCCTTCTGGCATACATGGTGCAACCAAGGCGAGTCCACTCGCAAATTGGCTGCTTGTTGTGCTCTGGATGCATGCCTCAGCGCTCGTTACTCCAGTGCTACGAATGGTAACAGGAGGGCACTCGCCTGCACTTCCTGCCTCCGCCTCGACACCAAGCATTCGGAGAGCGTTCAGGAGGTCGCCGATTGGCCGCTGCCGCATGCGTGCGGTTCCATCGAGAACATAGTGGCCGTTTCCAAGGCTGACCAAAGCAGTAAGGAATCGCATTGTCGTTCCGCTGGCTTGACAATCAATGGAAGCCTGAGAATTTGGAATCAAACCTGCTGATCCATGAATGAACAATGTCTGTTTGTTCCAATCTGTGTCAACATTAAAGCCAAGGTTTTTTAAGCCACTAATCATGATGCGGGTGTCATCACTGTCGAGCGCACCGGTTATCTGACTTGTTCCATGAGCTAGTGCGGCACAGATCACGGCCCGATTGGTAATGCTTTTTGATCCGGGCGCACGGACACGGCCTTGGATCGGTCTTTGCACGGGTGTTACGGTAACTTCGTCAGGGAGCGAGTTTAGTGACATCAGACTTTAAAAGGCATTGATGAAGATGGATTCGAAGACTGCCAGGAGAAACGTTTCTCAGGTAGATTATGCCATGTTGGATCGACAAGCACTATCAATTCTTAAACAACGCTACCATTCCTGAGGGATTGTGTGATGAAATCACTGCGGCAGAGTTCTGAGGTCAGTCGTAGTTCATATGATCTCACTGTCCCACCGGTTGTTCGCTTTGGTCATGGTCGGATCGCAGAGGTAGGCCACATCGCAGCCATTCTCGGTAAGCGAATCTGGCTTGTTGTTGGGAAGCATAGTTTCGCTGCATGCGGTGGCAGAGAGGGTTTATTAGACGGGTTTCATCAAAACGGATTGAGTTTTGATGAAATAGCTCATTCGTGTGGTGAGCCAACAGTCCAGCAGATTGCGACCGCAATATGCAATATGCCAGTTGACCAACAGGATGTAGTAGTTGTCGCAGTTGGTGGCGGCGCAACTATTGATTTTGGAAAAGCATTGTCAGCTCTAGCGACAAACATGAAACCAGAATCAGAAGAAGCAGCTGAGGAGATGATTCTCGATCGCTTGGAGGGCGTAGGCCGAGGTATTCCAATCGTCAATCCACCTCTACCTTTTGTAGCAGTGCCGACAACAGCAGGCACTGGTGCGGAAGCAACTCGCAATGCAGTGCTTTCGTGTCCCAAGCGAATGTTTAAGAAAAGTTTACGGAGCCCGCTGATGGTTCCGCGAGCGGTGATCCTTGACCCTAGCCTGATCGGCTCCTGTAGTCGTGACATTATTGCCGCGTCAGGCATTGATTGCCTGACGCAGTTAATTGAATCATTTATCTGCCGTTTTCGGTGGGCTGTGCCAAGAGCATTGGTGCTTGATGCCTTTCCACAGGCGATGAGCGCGTTACCTCGTCTCCTTGAGAATCCATCTGATGAAATCGCGCAATCTGCAATGTCACACGCAGCATTCATTTCTGGTGTTTCACTTGGTAATTCTGGTTTAGGACTGGCTCATGGCGTGGCAGCAGCGCTCGGAGTCGAGTGTGGGGCTCCTCATGGTTTGGCGTGTGCCGCATTATTACCGGTTGCACTTCGCGTCAATCAAAAGATTTCAGAGCGTGATCTGGCCAGGCTTGATCAGGAGTTAGATGGCGAACGGTTACCTCCGCCAGAAAGTGCCCAACGACTCATAGAACGTGTTAAGGATTTGTGTCGACTGGCTGGGACGCCAGCTCGCCTTTCTGAATTTGGCCTGAAAAGAGAACGGCTCTCCTGGCTCGCAGAACATTCAGGCGGGAATAGCATGAAGGGCAATCCATTACAACTGTCACCAGCAGAGTTAAGAGATGTGCTCGAGTCAGCGTTCTGAATACGTTTTGGTGTGGTTTAAGGATTACTCAAAACAGAAAAACAATTGCTCCGAGTGCACATGTAACGAGCGACAGTGTCAGAAGGATAAGCAACAGAAGTTTGGAATCTGATCTTTTTCTATTGGTTGCAATTGGTTTTATGACGATGCTCGGTTGGGCTGATTCAGTCGGATTATCTGTCTCGATTGAAAAGATCGGCCCGGCGGCCAGCTCTTGAAGGGTTTGGGGGGGAGTTGGCATGGCAAAGTTTTCTGCACCGGTCGTTGGTACAGGCGGGATGACTTGGTCTGCAGAAGAGGGGCGTGAATCATGCATGGTATTCGGTAGTTGAGTGCCTGGCAGTTGCTGGGAGAAGGTGCGGTGCAAAAAAGAAGGCAGAGTTTAGTGCGGCTTCTTTCTGGGCGGTACTATTCGACGCGGTGCCAGGCTGTGAGTTCGGCTATCGTGTGTTGGTGTTTGCGACCAGTTTCACGAATGACAAACGGAATGTCTTCGCGACATCCCAGCTTGAAGTGTGGATGTAATGCTTTTGATAATCCCGTGAATGTATCAATAGGGATACCAGTATTGTCAATGTAGCCGCCTAACCAATAGCTCGGTGGGGTGTAGTCTTCTAGCCATGTGTAAGGTGACGTAATGACAAGCCATCCGCCGGCACGAATGCGTTGGGTTATTGAATCTAGAAAAAGCTGGGGCTGATAGAGACGATCAATTAGATTTCCTGCGAAAACGAGATCATAGTTATTCATTTCATCGAGAAGATTGCACGCATCGCCGGTTTGAAATGTGACTCGGTTGGCAATGGTGCTACCTATCAGACTCTCAAGCGATGTCTGACAATCAGTCGACAATTGGCCCTCAGTTGGAATCTTGTATTGAATGGTACCGCTTTGCTGCAATTTTTTCGCCGCATCAATGAAGCCGGATGAGTAATCGAGGGCATCAACATGCTGAAAGTGCTTTGCTAGCTCAAAAGAAGACCTTCCCACTGCACAGCCAATGTCGAGGCAGCGGTCACGGCTTTCAAATTGTACGGATTCCATCAAAAAATCGATGCATGCAGCAGGAAAATTGGGGACGCCGAGCACGGGTGGGCCGTAATGAAAGCCTAAATACTGTGAGACAAGACTGGAGGTTTCATAAAGTGCAGAACCAGGTGTTTGTGGAGCTGTTAGTTTCATCTGTTCTTTTCGTTTCATCGATATTTAGTTGTTGAAAACACGTGGGGAGGCAATAAGGCCATCAATGAGGCTTTGAGGTAAAGGTGACGTCGCTGCCAGTAGCGAGCCGACAACACTACCTCGATGACAGGAGTCACCACCACATTGTGCATTTGAGCAGATTCCATTTGCTGGCTTACCGGCATGTCTGTATGCGAGAAACAGTGCGGCGGGAAATGCATCGGGAATGTAGCAGGCCGATGAGAGCATTCCGCCGACAACTACTCGATCAGGATAGTCTTCCCAGCGTGCGATCTTTGCCTTCGACACCCATTGAGAAGCCTCGTCAAGAATGACCTCCTGTAAGGGTGCTCCAAGGCTTACGCCGGCCAGGATTCGAACAAGAACATCAGCCGCAGCAAGTACGTCATTGTCTTTGTGGGTAAGCGAGACATGACTCTGTACTATTTCACGAATATCAGGATGTCGTGGACCGAGCGCGGCAACCAGCGCCGGAACACCGACAAGACCACCAATGTGAATGTCGCGGACTCCGCAATTAACCGCTTTTCGACCAGAGGCATAATTTGTAAAAAAGTGCCGGTGGTACTCTTCAGCGTAGGTGTCATTGTGCTTCTGAGGAGTAAGCATGAAGTTGATATAGTGATCGAGCCAGCGAATGGAATCATAGTGTCCCAAACGTCGAACCAATTCGAACAGTTCAATCGCCAGAAGTGAATTGAGGGTGTTTTCGCCAGCTGTTAGAAATTGGTGGTAGTGTACGCCACGTTTGCCCCAGTACTGCGACTGCTCACGCAAAATATCACCGTCTGCATTGAGTGGCTTGTATTCGGATCGCCAGAGAATGCTGTCAGGATGCGTCTTTCTGGGCGAGTGATAGGAATCAAGTATCCCAAAGTCTCTCTCAATTGCAGATTGGTTGTAGTACCAATGAACGGGCATTGCGATACTGTCGGCTACCAGGGCACCAAGCAATATTTGTTGGCCAAAAGAAACGGTCGAAAGCGTTTCGATGTCCACATGTTGTCTTTTTTCTTCATCTGATTGAGGAGTGTTCATCGTAATACTTGCTCAAAAAAAGATGTGACTCGAGAGTTTTTTGAGTTTTCAAATACAGTTTTAGAGGGCCCATGCGACAAGACTTTACCGTCGCCTATAAAGGCAACTTCGTCAGCCACTCGACGAGCAAAGTTCATCGCGTGAGTGACAAGGACGAAATCAGTTCCGGAGTCTTTAAGGCCCTCAATCATATCAAGTACTTCAGCAGTCATCTCTGGGTCTAGGGCGGAAGTCGGCTCGTCAAGAAAGAGCCGCTTTGGTCTCACAACCATCGCACGAAGTATTGCTATTCTCTGGTTTTGGCCACCAGAAAGTTCCGCTGGCCGTTTGTCAGCATGTTCATGAAGCTGGAATCGTCTCAAGGGCTCTTCAACTCTCGCTATGGCGTCATCACGACTGAATCCGTGGACGTGTACGAGTGGAAGGATTAGATTCTCACGAGCGGATAGGTGGGGAAAGAGGTTGTAGGATTGGAAAACTGTGCCAATGGTGCGACGATAGAGGCGAAGATTTGCTTCGTCCCGTTGCAGGACCGTTTCGTCGAATGTCACTGTCCCTCTGGTGGGTATGTCGAGGCCTGCGAGGATTCGAAGGAGCGTGGATTTTCCACCACCTGATGGGCCGACAAGGACGAGCGAGTTCACCATCCCGGTCTCGATTGATAGTTTGTCGAGAACTCGCGTGGTGCCAAACGTCTGAGTGAGATCTTTTATGGTGAGCCGCATGGTGTTGCTTGGGGTGCTAGTTATCGTTCGTAACTAAATGAAGATTCGAGCCACCGGGCGGTAGCGGATAGCGGTAAAGTGAGCATTAAATAGCCAATCGCAAGAGGTACGTAACTCTCAAGTGTTGAGTATGTAAAAGAATTTACTTCACGAGCATTAAGTGTGAACTCGGAGATGGCAATAACAGAGAGAAGAGAAGAATCTTTAATAAGAGACACGAGTTGACCTGCTATAGCAGGCAAGACAAGGCGCACAGCCTGAGGCAGGATAACAAGCCGAAATGATTGCCATTGTGTCAGCCCAATCGCACGAGCCGAGTCTCGCTGTGTTTTGGGGATGGCATTGAGTCCGCCTCGAAAAATCTCAGCCATGTAAGCTCCGCTAAAAGCAGCGAGTACCAAGGTGCCCACCACAAAACGATTTTCGATGCCAACGGCATTAGCTATGACATAAAATCCGAGGAGCAACTGAACGAGAAGCGGAGTTCCCCGAATAATTTCAACATAGATCCTTCCGGTTGCCTCGATAAGAGGATTTCGAGCACCCAGGAACAGCGCCACAACAAGCCCAATTGCAACACTGAGTACTAAGGCTGCAAGACTCAGTCCGAGAGTCACAAGCCAACCGGAAATGAATTTCTGTCGGTATTCCCAGACCCCAGACCAGTTCCAGTCACCGGGTACCTGAAAGCAGGCAAGGACGAGCAGGCAGGTAACAGCCGTTGCAACAATGAGGTGAGCGAAAGATCGAGACATGCTTATAGCATAGAGCGTTCGGCTGGAAATATAGAGTAGTAATCCTGTTGCGGGTCTCTTTGCCGTCTCTGTGATGAAGCCAAAGGCTGCAAGGAGTCCCTTTTTTCGAACTATTGGAATCCTTGTTTTTACTTTTGTCACCCACTAGCGGACACAGAACAGACCACGAGCGTGCATTCAGAAATAGAAAGGAATGTTATTGGCTTTAAAATAACCCTTTTCCTCAGATAAAAACGTTTCTCCAAGTTTTTCAAAGCCACCTGCATCTTTAAATTCTTGCAGGAATTCATTGATTGACTGAAGCAGTGCGACGTCCTGTTTTCGAAGCCCAATGGCCCAGGTTTCCTGATGAAATGGATTGAGGATGGCTCGGGTTGTTTTTGGGTGGCGGCGGTGATGGCGGTAGACAGAAAGTGAGTCGTAAATGAAAGCATCTACTTTGCCTTGCATGACTTCAAGTACAGCAGCGGACTCCATGTCTAAGACAAATACGTTGGCATCTTTGAGCTGTTGAGCCGCGTATTTGTGAGCAGATGTTCCTAATTTTACAGCGATACGAACACCTGTTTTTGTTATGTCATCAGGTGACAGGATCGGCGAATTTCTTCCAACGAGAAGAGTGAGTCCAGTTTTCAAGTATGGGTTCGAGAAGGCGATTGCCTTGGCCCGCTCTGGCGTTGATGTCATGGATGAAATAATACAGTCAATTGTACCTGTTCGAAGTGCTGGAATCAGACCATCGAACGCGATGTTTTCAATGATAATCGTACGTCCAAGATATTTTCCAAGTGATTTTGCCAGCTCCACACTGATGCCCTCTGGCCGGCCGGCTGTGTCAGTCATTTCAAATGGTGGATAAGAAAGTTCCATGCCAACCCGAAGAGCGGGTTGAGCTGCCTTAACTGTGTTTAGTGAAATTTCCTCAGTTGATGCGATTAGTGCGATGAGGATTCCAATCGCGTAATATATAGATAGTCCTTGTTTCCGCATGTGATTGTCCAGGAGGCATTATTTAATTGTTTTTTTCAGTATATGAAACCAGAGAGCACTGTAGGAAGACACACGGCGGTTCGGCTAATGATAGATTTTTTGATGCTGGGAATACTCGATATTTCAGTCAGTGTACGTTCAGAGTCCGCTTTGGCGTCGGCTGCCCCACTTCTTCATTTGTTGGAAATGAAATTTGTGGTGATCTCATACGACGGCGATATTTCTTTCCCGGAGGGGATCAGGTCACAAGAAGTCCAAGTCCATTCATCCAAATCTCGAAAACGAGATATTGTCGCTGTGAAGGGCCGAAATAACCAGTGACACTGTTTTGATTAGTCGCCATCTGCGCCGCAATTTTATCTTCTGGTGGCTTGAGTGAATCCAGCCTCAATAAGATCTTGATAGCCGGGCTGTAACGCACGTGCGTCATAGCCATGAGATAATAGAATACGTGCTGCCTCAAGGCAGCGGCCGCCGGATAAACAGTGACAGTAGATAATTTGATTACTAGGAAGTCGATTACGTAGTTTGTTCTCGGCAGTGGTTCGAAGTTCACTGAGGGGAAGAGACTGGGCACGAGATAGATGGCCACGAAACCATTCTTTTTGCTCACGAACATCTATGAGAATAGCATCTTGATTCATTACGTTGTGTTTGACCTCAGCAAGCGTGTCCTTCGTGTGGGTGTCGGCAAAGACAGAAGTGAATGCTCCAAGAAGGATCGCCAGTAGAAATCCTGTAATCTTGCATGCATTTTCGGAAGAACAAGATTGATTCCATGGCATCTTTGCAATGACCATCCCCATTCCGCATGTGTCGGTGATGCCGGCAAAAACCAGACCTACTCCAATGAAGCCGGCAAGGCATAAGCCGGCAAGTTGGATCACATAGATTCCGCCGAATGCTGCCAAAAGAACACCAGCGAAGACAAGCAGTCCTGCTGAAATTCGGACCTGTCTTTCCAGAGATATTGATTTGCGGCCTCGAACAACAGGGAGCCCTGCGACCTCGCAGGCGACGGTTCCTCCTTCAATATTAACGACGTTCTTGAAGCCAGCAGCAGACATGGCGTCGCAGGCCTTTTTACTGCGCCCTCCCGACTGGCAAATGAAGTACAGGAATCCGTCTTTGCCAGGACTCGAAGCCAGCGACGCTGTTTCGAGGCGATCAAGCGGTATGTTCTCCACATTCCGAACGTGAAGGGTACTGAACTCCGCTGGTGTACGAACGTCAATAATCCTCATGGAGTCGTTGTTTTGAAAGCGGTTAAGAAGTTCTCGAGGGGAGATGTTTTCAGCCATATGCTCTTCCTTCACGTCGCACGTTCCGTTTGTGTGACAATGAAAACGTTGTAGATACGGAAGCCTAGTTCTGCTTCAGGATAGGCTTCTTGTACCCGTTTCGTACAGTGCTCTATGAAGTCAACGTTATTTTGTCAAAATTCTAGAATAAGTAGTTGATGCCAAAATTCAATTTGTAATTTGTGAGGTGGTTTGGCTATCGAGGGGTGGTGGTTCTTGATTTATTCACTGGATTAAATCTGCCATCGCGCATTTTGCAAAAGACTTTCCAATTCTGTTTTGAGTAATAGCAAGGAATTCTTGAATGGGTTCAGAAAAAAAAGGACACGATCGCCTGATGACGGAGCGATCGCAACTTGAAGAAGCTCAGGATGCCGGTATTGGACGTACACTGGCAACGTACACGCGGCTGTCGGGACCTGGTTGGTTGCAATCAGCCATAACGCTCGGTGGTGGATCTCTGGCAGGATCGCTTTATTTGGGAGTCATTGGTGGCTATGAGTTCCTCTGGCTGCAGCCCCTCATGATGATTCTCGGGATCGTAATGCTTTCTGCAATTGCGTACGTGACCCTTTCGACTGGGAAGCGACCGTTTCAGGCTATGAATGAGCATGTTAGTCCGGTGCTCGGTTGGGGCTGGCTTCTTGCTGCAATGATGGCAAACCTTGTCTGGGCAATGCCCCAGTTTTCTTTGGGTACAGCAGCGCTTCAGCAGAATTTATTTCCACACTATCTTGCTGGTGATTCTGCAAAAGTTATTTGCGTTCTTGGTTTGTTTCTGATTGCAACGGCAGTGGTTTGGTTTTATGACTCACCAGGATGGGGAGTTCGTGTCTTTGAGTTATCTCTCAAAGCAATGGTTGGTCTTGTAGTGCTTAGTTTTTTTGGCGTTGTGGTAGCAATGTCCTGGAAAGGTGAGTTGGATTGGATGAGTATTGCGAAAGGTTTTGTGCCGGATCTCAGCCTTCTTTGGCGTCCTGTAACTGGACTGCATGGCTTTATTGATGAATCGAGTGCTCGTGATTATTGGACCACCACAATTCTTCACGCGCAACGGGAACGAATGATAGCCGCTGCCGCTACTGCAGTGGGAATTAATATGACGTTTTTGTTGCCATACTCGATGCTTCGGAAGGGCTGGGATCGTGCTTTTCGAGGACTTGCAGCTTTCGATCTTTCAACAGGCCTCTTTATTCCATTTCTTGTTGCAACAAGCTGTGTTGTGATTGCTGCTGCCAGCCAGTTTCATGCTCAGTTTGATGAAAGAATTATCAGTCAGCCTGCTGCTGATACTGCCGGTTCATATAGAGATAACCTTGAAAAAAGAGTCAGGGCGGAGTCCGGCTCAGAGGATCGTTCTGTCCTCAGTGAGTCAGAGATGAATGCAAAGATCGATGCTTTGCCGTCAGCAGATCGAAAGCTCGCATATATGCTTATCAAGAGAGATTCTCTCGATCTTGCAACTGCTTTAGAAAACCTGTTCGGGAAGGGTGGTCTTACACAAAAAGTTTTTGGTATTGGCGTTCTTGGGATGGCTATTTCAACGATAGTGATTTTGATGGTTATTAATGGATTCTGTGTTACTGAGATGACAGGGCGTGATAGTGACCGAGTTGTTCAGCGGCTCGGTGCACTATTTCCAGGTGTTGTTGGTGGTCTTGGATTCCTTGCCTTGTGGGGAGATGATCAGGCAAGGTTCTGGCTTGCGGTGCCTACAAGTAATTTTGGCATGGTGCTTTTACCAATTGCATACATCGCATTCTTTTTCATGATGAATAGCCCATCTTTGCTCGGTGATGCAATGCCCAGAGGTCTGTTACGAGTTGTTGTCAATGTCGTAATGCTTGTTGCGATTATTGCTGCGAGTATCGGCGCTGGCTTGAGCGTATGGGCGAACGTCGGTTGGATTGGTGTAGTCTTTGCAGCCGTATTTGTTGTGATTAGCGTAGTCAATGCGGGTTCAAAACGACCAGCATTGAAACAACACTAACAGACTCTTTGATTTCATGCCTTATGAGGACTCTCTTCCGCTGCTTGCATCTTTTCTGCTGCTTACAACTATTTTCATTTGGATCTGGCGATCAAGTGGGCAGTACCAATGGATGATTGTGGCGATGCTGGCTTGTGGAGCAGGTTGCGGTGCGGCTGCGATTGATTTTTTTGTTCAGACTGATCGAGAGCAGGTGGAAATCCTGCTTCCCGTGCTTGCTCAGGCTGTTGAGAAAAAAGATCTCGAGACCCTTCTTGAAGCAATTGCCCCTGAAATACGACCGGTTCAGGAGCAGGCAGAGAAAGCTGTTTTGGAGATTAAGCCCAGGCAGGTACTCATAACACGTCTTGATGTAGATGTTCTGTATGGTCAGAGATTTCCGAAGGCAGTTGCTGATTTGCTTGTTCGAGTTACGGGAAAATTTGTTGGGAGAGAGGAGGGGACTGCCATTGTCAGTGCCATGGTGACCCTGGAGAAACGCAAACGGTGGCTTGTAACAGAATGTATTGTGAAACCGGCCGAGCTACTGAATAAAAGAAAAACAACACGGGCCGGACAGATCTTACGTTGACCGCCGGCCCGTGCCGCTACCAGTTGTTTCTTGATCTATGAATCTGATCGAAGCACATTCTCTAGACTAAATGTGGTATCGAATTCTTTACCTTGTTCCTCAACAATCTTTTTGTAATCACTAATCTGATTGCTGATTTCTTCGATCACGGCAGGCTTGTTGCTGAGATTAGGATTCGCCATGAGGCTCGCCTGTAACGCAGTGAGTCCTTCCTCGTACGCAGATTGTGCTGCCTCAAAATCGCCATCTTGGGCAGCTTGACTCGCTCGTTGTAGTGATTCACGTGCCCTTATGCCATCTGGTGTTGATGCAATTGTTGAGACTGCCATCCAGTAGTCGTAGTTAAGTACATCTCGACATGAGCTTATGCCACGATAGTTCTCTTTGGCATCGGACAGAACGATACACAGGTTTTCTGCTCGAGAGCGTAGAGGTTCGACAAGAGTACCTGCTGCAGTTCTCCAGGAAACTGAAGTAGCCTTCTCCGCAACTGCTGCGAGATCAGCCTGCTCTTCCGTTCTGCTCTCAGGGGCAATTTGTAGTGCGACCTGCTGCTCTTGCGGGAGCGACTGCACGCGAAGTGAGTGAATCATGTCCCGGGCTTCACCGAGCATGTCCGTAAGCTTCTCCTCAAGACGCACGATACGTTGTTTTTCTGCCGAATGAATCCAGAGAGGCAACGATTTATTGTGAATCATAACAAAGCGAGTGGCGAGTTCCTTTCCTTCTTCTTGAACAGTTTTCCAGGCTGCCTGTGTTTCAGGACTAAACTCGCGATTGTTCTCGAGTTCATTCACCTTTCGTAATGCATTTAACATCGGCTGTGCTGCATCGATTAGTGGAACGCCGACAGTATCGGAATCAAACCTGCTTGTAGGTGCGAAGCCCGCTATAGATTGCTTCATCAATGACTTGCTTGCTGAAGCGGTAGAAAGTACGGTGCTTGGCATCTGTGCAAAAGCATAGAGAAGCCCGGTTATTACCATGCAAATACCGAGAATTACTTCTTCGGTAAAAAGCACACGACTTGGATGTGTGAGCTCATCAGTGACATCTTTGAGATTGTGTTCTGACTGAGGTGTAGGATTTTTTCGACTACCCAACCGAGATGTTGCGAAAAACATGTCAGGGACCCTTTCTGCTGGTATAAATCGCAGAGAGTGGAGATGGAGTGCTTCAAATAGGAAGCATGGTCAGCTCAACTCGCTACTTTTTTCACTCGATGGCCTGCCCCTGACTGCCGCCACCAAGTTCTTTCAATGAACGATAGGCACACTGATGAATCTCAAATCGGTAGAATGCTGAAAAATTTGAGTGTTCCTGTAAAATCCGAATGAAACTAACAATTGCTTGCTAACCATCACGGTTTTTCAGATCAGACACTTAGGAAATATTCATTTTTTATGGACTGAAAAGTCAAAATATCAAGAAATATTGGGCAATACGACTTTCTTTCAATTCTCATGTTCTTGTCGGTTCATCGTTCGAGGTTTGAACAAGGTCATCGCGAAGTTCCCTTTTTGGACGCAGGGACTTTTCTTTAAGAACTGCGTGATAGCCACGAACGGCCTCTTCCGGCGAAAGTTCGTCATCGATAACTGCCCGAAGAAATTTGACAAAAGAGCGTTGGTCCTCTGCCGAATTAATTTTTCTTCCAAAAATGGCAGCACGGGCACCGTATTTTTTTGCGTTTGCAGCTAGAGTGAATGCATCGCACGTTGTCCCAGAACTACCACCCAGAATCCCAATTATGATATTTTTGTCGTAGGCTGCTAACTGTTCCATGACGGCAGGCCGGAGGTAGGGGATTTTCAGAAAGAGAGGTCTGTTTTTTCGTGGGATGCCCGCGAGACAGCGGACAGCTTGATCCGCAATGAAGCGATCAAGGTCAGGAATCTGACGACGACGTTCAAGACAGTTTGGGTAAAAGATTTCAAGAAAGTGTTTGAAGTTATTCTGTTCGGCATCGAGCCGAAAATTCTTATATGCATTAAGAATTGGTTGGTCGACGGAGGCTTGATCATTCAGGGTTAGGGAGAACAGTCCGAGATTTGCACCGGGGACAGTATCCGAACTGGGGGTGTCCGTCTTAGTTTTCAAAGGATTCCAGCCATACTGGGCTTCTTTGATCGTGCAGGTTGAAAAAGGTAGTGCGGGTTGTGTTGAATAGCTCCCAGTGCCAGCGGATAGCCAGATGTCTGTCGTGTCATTCATGCGGACTGCTGGAGTGACAGACGACGTCTCGAATAATTGCTTGTCGATTGTGAGTTGTGCATTGGTGTTTGCACTCATCAGCATGACGTCAATATGCCCATCAGCAACAATCCCGCAAATTTGTTCGCGGTAAAATTCCATTGTTCGGAAGAGGTTATCTTCAGCAACGTGATTCGAAAGTACGCCCGGTGCTGCCAGACCAAAAGCCATATCTGCATCTTTGGCATCGACCAGAAGGAAATCACGACATGATGTGTTGGTGAGTATGCGAGCAATTCGTGTGTCCAGAGATTTTTGTTGTGTATTCATGGCGTGGTGTGCGAATGAATTAAATGAGGTTTATGGTTACTATCTCACTCATTCGTGTTCGGTAAGAACAGTCCTTTCATTGCGGTGTTTATTGAGAAGGGAAACGCGTTTGGTTTTACAAATTCCCCGTTTACAATCTAGCTTATTTTTGGCAAAAAGATTGTGGAGAGAGATGTTTTGGACCGATCCGGGGAGGTGGTTTTTCATTTCGAAGAAGTAACTACGTGAACGTTTTCAGTCCGCGTAGCCTTTTAAAAGGAACATCATGGAAAAGAAGTTTGATTGCCTTGTTTGCGGTACTGCGGTTGTCGATGCAATTGTGAAACCAGTGCCGCTTGAAGAGCCAATCGGTAAGGGGAAGTTGCTGCATGTTGGTCCACTTGCTGTTACCACAGGAGGTCTCGTCTGTAATGCAGGTATAGCCATGCGAAAACTGGGCCTGAAAGTTTCATCGGTAGGGCTCGTGGGTCATGATTTCTGGGGAGAATTTATTTCAAGTGCGTTATCATGTGAAGGTATTGATACGACCGGATTGAAAAGTCTGGAGGCCATATCGACGAGTAGCACAGCGGTCTTCATTGATGTTTCCGGTGAAAGAACCTTTGCTCATCACGTTGGCAGTTGTGCCAAGCTGAATTCAGATTTTATTTATGACCATCTCGGCCATTTTTCAAAGAGTCAATATGCTCTGATTGGCTATGTAGGCCTTTTGCCAGGACTCGAGCCGAATCTTTTCGAGGTTCTTAGGGAAATTCAAAATACGGGTTGTCGTGTAGCAGTTGAGACAGCTGGGGATGGTGGCAGTCTTGAATATGTTGCATCTGCCCTGCCGTACATCGACTATTTTGTACCAAGCTTTGATGAGGCGAAAAGTCAAACGGGGATAGAAGACCCGCGGGGCATCCTACAGTTCTACCGCTCTCTGGGAGCTCGTGGGCTGATTGGTGTAAAAATGGGTTCTGCGGGCACAATTCTAAGTCCATCTCACGGTGAATGTATTCAGGTTCCTTGTGTTGGGGCGCCGGGGCCAGTCGTTGATACAACAGGTGCTGGTGATTCGTGGCTGGCGGGCTTTTTAGCGGGCATTCTTCGTGGACAAAATGTCTACCAGTCAGCCCTTTTAGGAGCAGCCACAGCGGCTTGCTGTGTCACGGGGCTTGGTGCAACGGATGGCTTACGAGACTTCGATCAGACACAACATCTGATCGAAGGTATTTTGCCGTAGTTACGATTCAGGAGATCGTTTCTTTAATTATCAAGTTCTTAAAGCGATACGGAGCTAATGCGGTAAAGATGAGATTTTGTACGAATGAGTAGATCGTCTCCAAAAACAGCCGGCGACGCCATGCACCCATCGTTAAGTTTGTTTTCTGAAACTATTTCAAAGAATTGAGGATTAGCTTTGAACACGATGCAGGTACCGTCCTCATCGCATGCATAAAGCCTTCCCCCGGACTCAATGAGTGAAGCTGAATAGCGTCCGCTATGTCGTTCGCTCCAGCGTACCTTCCCGGTCTCGATATCTATACAACTAAAAATACCAGTATCGCTCACCATATAAAGTTGGTCAGCCACAACAGATTGGCTCGGTCGAGTTGGAGCCGATTTTCCAAACTTCCAAACCACATTTTCATCTGTGATATCCCCTGTTCCATCAGGTCGAACTGCTAGTAAACGATCGCCTTGAGCTGTACAAATAACCACAAGCCCGTGGCTATAAAGAGGTCGGGCTGCTGCATTGAATCCACCGTGATAAACCGTCCAAAGTTCTTCGCCATTATCTGGGTCATATGCAACAGTTGCGACTGCTGCTGGACTCACAAGTTGTGTTCGATTGTTGTGAGTCACAATCGTAGGGGTGCAATATGCTTTCTTAAAGTCGCCATCATCAGATCCATAATGAATAGATCGATCTGTCCGCCAGATTGTTTTTCCAGTCTTTGCATCGAGAGCGATGACATATTGCTGATCGAATCCATCGAAAGTCAAAAATAGTTTATCCTCAAAAACAATTGGAGATGACCCTGGTCCTCGGTGGTGATCACATGGTAGGTCCTGGCGAGTCCATGTGATTACATCCGTCGCTGTGTCAATGCAGGCAGTTCCGGCACTACCGTAATGAACGTAGAGACAGCCATCTTCAACAACAGGGGTTGGGCTTGCGTAGCTGTTAAACGGGTGGCAAAACATCGGTTCCTCAATTTCGAAGACCGTAATGTCTTTACGTATCATTCCCGTTTTTGCATTCACTGCGAGTAGCGAAAGTCGGCGACCGTCTTTAGTAGCGTTGGAAAGCCATATGGTATTTCCTGAAACAACAGGACTAGACCATGCTTTGCCTGAGACAGGCGTTTTCCAGCGTATGCCCGTTGTTTCATTCCATCCAATGGGCAGGTTTGGCGAATGTGATTTGCCGTCAGCAGTCGGTCCACGAAACTGATTCCAGGAATACTCTGTCGCTTCGGTTGCGAAAGCTTCTCTGTCAATCGGCTTTTCAGAAAAAGGAAGCACATAAAGCAGGCTTGCGACAAAGAGCAGGAAAGATTTAGAGTGCATTTTTGAGGTTATTTTGGGCTTAAATTATTGTATTTGTTTTCGACGAGGTAGCTTTCGGCTTGGTATCGATTGAGTTGAGATCTCATGGTTCTTACCATCGAATTGATTTTCAAGAAAAAGCCTAATGCGGTCGTCAAGTTCGCTCAGTTGAGGGCGACCATGACCACCACCCTCAATTGGGATAAGCCTGCTTGCTACTCCAGCGTTCTGTAGTGAGTCATGGAGTTGAACAGACTGTTCAAAAGGTACAAGTGAGTCCTTCGTCCCGTGAATTGTCAGGAAAGGCGGATCGTCCTTTGAGACATACGTAATCGGTGACGCCGTTCGAGCAATTTTCTTGTTGTCTTGCACTGGTCCACCAAGCAGTAGTGATTCTGGTGAGTCAGGATTGTTATGCCAACCACCCATTGAAGTGAAGTCGCTCGGGCCAAAGAAATTGACAACACCTTGGACTCTGCTACTTTTTTTGCCCCAAATTCCGAGCTCACCCTCAAGATCTGGAACATCCCCAGACGTTCCGAGTACGGCGACGAGATGGCCTCCAGCAGACGATCCAGCCACAACAATCTTCTCCGGGTCAGCCGTATATTTCGCAGCATTCGCTCGCAGCCAGCGGATGGCCGCTTTGCAATCATGTATTTGTGCTGGCCAGGTCGCCTCATCAGTCAATCGATAGCCAATTGATACTCCGATATACTTTCCGGTTCGAACAAGCGGACCTAAAAAACTAAGACCACTGCGGCGACTACCATTTCGCCACCCACCACCGTGAATAAAGGCAACAATAGGGAGGGGGGTATCATTCACTCGGTTGTGTGGAAGAAAGAGATCAAGCTGTTGCCGAGGGTTCTCAGTGTCTGCGTACGGAATATTTTCAATGATCTCTAGCCGTTGCGATTTGCTTCGAGAGCCGGGGCTTTTATTCTGTTGGCTACGATTTCCTGACTCATCTGGCGATTGTGCAAGGTCGGTATCTACAAAGACCAGATTGGAAATGCAGAATATGAAAAGGAGAGAAATATTCCGCAGTTGTCGGAAGTTCATGTGGATGCCTTCTTGAAGATCAACGGATGCAGTGGCCTGAAATTAGTCCAATCGTTGTACCTTAAAACTCCGGAATTCAACTGGGTCATTGTGTCCGGCGAGGCCGATAGAGCCTTTCCTTCGGTCAAGGCCACCCGGGACATGGTCCATTTTACTTCGGTTGAGTGTGTCGAGGTTGACATCCAGAATACATGTTCCATTGAGCGTGACGGTCAACTTTTGGTCCTGAAGGATGATCTCTTCAAAATTCCATTCACCAGCAGGTCTGAGATAGCCTTGCTTAGCCCCAACACAAAAATAAAGACTGCCGTGATGTTGATAATCCTTGAGTCTTGGCTTGCCTGCAGACGTGAGTCTGGTGTTGTACCCGTCATCATCGATGACCTGAATTTCCATGCCGTCATGGGCGCTATGGCCACCTTCAGGAACTCGTAGTGCGATTCCATTGTTGCCCGCTGTTGGAAGTTTGAACTCGACCCTGACAATCACGTCACCAAAGGAATCCTTTGTGAGTAGGTCCCCACCCTTACTGGGCTTGCAGACAATGTTGCCCTCACAAACCTCGTAACTGTCGGTAGCTCCCTGCCAGTTTGATAGGTCCTGCCCGTTATTCAGTTCAGCAAAGTCACTGTCGTTTTGTGATCGGAGGAAGTCATCGGCCTCATCTACAGGGATTTCCCGAATGTAAATGTTGCGCCATCGAATCTCACTTCCATGAGTCTGTAGCTGGATAGGGCCTCGCGGTGGTACAGGGTCCACAAGAGGGTTGGTTGTTTCACCGCTGTTCTCCTCTTT
The DNA here is from genome assembly GCA_016776925.1 of Pirellulales bacterium. GTDB lineage: Bacteria > Planctomycetota > Planctomycetia > Pirellulales > UBA1268 > UBA1268. The sequence goes on from JADHSL010000001.1 coordinate 51,986, forward strand.
TTTCTTTTTCCGATGGGCAAAATAGTTGTCCATGACAGCATTCTGAACAACAACTTTCCCATTGAGCTCAACGGTTACTCGTTCACCAATCATCTTGATGCGGAAGTGATTCCATTCACCAAACGGACGGTCCATCAATGCAAGGGGGTGTTTCCCTTCATTACGTTTGTTGTTCCAAAGTCCACCAGAACCCTTGTCGGCCCCTAGCTTGAATTTCTTTTCCTCAGTCGAATCCCATATCTGAACCTGTGGTATGCCGCGAAGATAAATTCCACTGTCGCCGAGAGGCTGCATTTTATAATCCACCAAAAGCTCGAAGTCTCCAAATTCCTTATCTGTTGTAAGATAAAGCCCTTTCCCGTCATTGATTACTTCGCCATTTTCTACTCGCCAGTGCGCGTTGATGTGATCGTTTGTGTCTTTTCCTTTTGCATTAAGAAGCCCACCGCTAATAGATTTTTCTTTGTAGTCAGCTTGCTCTTCGGGCGACATGTTTCTGAAATCACTCGGGTCCTGCGTGCCCCATCCATACCACCCATTCAAATTCTTACCATTAAATAGAGGAACAAATCCGTCTGGGGTAACATTGTTGTTCTGCATTGCAGTAGCTTTTCGGTGGTCGTTAGTTATGAACGTTACAGCAAATAGGAGAAGAAGTAAGTTTTTCATTGGTTCTTCCAATAAAGGTTATTCGTCCATGCGTACTATTACTTGTGAGTAAGCTTGGGCCGTGAATAATGAGTGGTTCGAAGAGACAGGGTGACGACACTACACCTCGCCAGGTGCCATTTCGAAAAAGTTGACAGCATTTTGGTAACTGACACAACGAATCATATTTTTCATCACGCTTAGATCATCGGGGAGAAGTCCCTGCTCGATATCATTTCCTAAAAGGTTGCACAGAAGCCGGCGGAAATATTCATGCCGTGGATACGAAAGGAAACTTCTTGAGTCTGTCAGCATGCCTACGAAATTTGACAAAAGTCCGATTTGTGAAAGCGTGTTAATTTGCCATCGCATGCCGTCGAGTTGATCGAGAAACCACCATCCGCTGCCGTACTGTATTTTGCCAGCAATTCCATCACCCTGAAAGTTGCCGCAAGCAGCGGCGATGGCATAGTTGTCTGAAGGGTTGAGATTATAAAGCACCATCTTTGGAAGTGACTCTCGTTTATCGAGTTCATCCAGATATTCAACGAGTAGCCCTACCTGCTGAAAATCACCGATAGAGTCATAGCCTGCATCTGCGCCAAGTTGAAGACGACCGCGACTATTCGTGTTTCGTAGTGCGCCAAGATGAAGCTGCTTGGTCCATTTTCTTTTGGCGTCAAGTTCACCAAAGTAAACCATCATATAGCCGCGATAGGCCTGAAGTGCTTCGTCTGATATTAGTTCTCCCCGGCGAGCAGCATCATAAACTTTTGCTGCCTGGTCTCTTGTGCCACCTCTGCCAAAACATTGCTCAAGCCCATGATCTGAGATGCGGCTACCAAGATCATGAAAAAAACTGTGGCGAGAAGCGATTGCCTCAAGAAACGAGCCAAAATCCTGGCATGGAGTCCCGGTGCTTCGCTCAAGCCGCTGAATCCATGTTTGGAAAACCTCTGAGTCATCGGCTGCGAGCGCCTTATCGGGACGAAAAGTTGGGTACACACGAGTTCCTAAATCACTCTTTGCGATTTGAGAATGATGAGCAAGGCTGTCACACGGATCATCTGTCGTACCGATAGCCGCTACACGAAAACGCTTTAGTAATGTCCGGGCAGAAATTTTACTAAGTTGTGTATTGGCTTCGTCCCAGATACGTTGAGCAGATGATGTGTTCAGAACCTCATTAATGCCAAATACTCGAGACAGCTCAAGGTGGCTCCAGTGCCACAAAGGATTTCGCAAAAGTCTCGGCATTGTTTCTGCGAACGCGAGAAACTTCTCGTAGGCCGTTGCATTGCCTGTGATGTACTTTTCTGATACGCCAGCAGCACGTAGGGCTCTCCATTTGTAGTGATCTCCGGCAAGCCAGACATCAGCTAAGTTCTCCCACTGTTTGTCCTGAGCAATTTCTTGAGGAGGAAGGTGGCAGTGGTAATCGTAAATAGGCTGCTCAGCCGCGACTGTGTAGAGCTCTTTCGCGGCATCATTTGAGAGAAGAAAGTCAGGGTTTGTTACAGGGTTTTTTTGTCGCACAGGTCACACTGGTAATGATATGGAAATATTATGTTCGATCGTTCCGTCCGACCGGCCGGTTCTGAGTTCCCTTTGCATTCTGAAGACTGTCACCAAGCGTCTTTCGGTAACGGGCCGCTATATCAGTAAGTTTCTTGACAATCTCAGGGTGATCGGAGGCTATGTTTTTTGATTCACCAATATCAGTACCCAGGTCGTAGAGTGACAGTGGTAGTTCACGAACGACATAACCATGGCGACTAGCAATGCCTTCAATACCACTGTTACTAATGGACTGCGGTGCGAGCCTGCCAAAACCAGCTGGCTTTCCATCCGTCCTTGTTTCTCCATTCACAACGAGGTATTTGTGAGGAAAATGGATCTTCCATTGCCCGTCTCGAACAGCCTGCAGTTCACTTCCGGCGTAAAATACGAGGCCATCTCGACCTTCAACCGTATTGGTTTTGCCTTCAAGGACGTCAGCGATATTTATGCCATCAATTGTATTACGAGGCAGTGGAGCTTTCGCCAGATGGCAGAATGTTGGAAGAAAGTCGATTGAAATAATCGGAGTGCTGCAGGTATGTCCTGCTGGTATCTGTCCCGGCCAGCGAGCGACCATTGGTACTCGAACACCACCCTCAAACGTCGTTAGTTTGCCACCACGTAGAGCACCCGACTGACCAGCATGCGTTCCATAGCTAAGGAATGGGCCATTGTCGTTAGTGAAAATTACTAATGTATTTTCCGTAAGACTGAGTCTATCGATTGTTTTTACGATCTCTCCTACTGACCAGTCAATTTCTTCAATGACGTCGCCGTACAGGCCCCGTGCAGATTTTCCTCGGAAACGGTCTGAGGCAAAAATTGGTACATGAGGCATGATGTGAGGAACGTAAAGGAAGAATGGCTCGTCTTTGTGGTTTTCAATAAATTGGACAGCTCGATTCGTGAGCCTCTTAGTAAAAAGTCGCTGGTCCGGATCGGTCTCAATAACAGAGTCGCCATCGTACAGAGGAAGTGGTGGCATCGAATCTGCCAGAACTGGATGATATTTTGTGTTGTCGTTGGAGTATGGGATACCAAGCCATTCCTGAAAACCATTTTTTGAAGGTGCAAAAAATGGAGGGAGTCCAAGATGCCACTTCCCGAACATTCCTGTTGCGTATCCTGCTTTTTCGAGAAGTTCTGGAAGTAATTCTTCTTCAGGTGCAATGCCGGTCGTGCTCGTGTGATTGAGCGCGCCTTCAAGCCCGACACGGTTGGCGTAGCATCCAGTCATGAGGGCCGCACGAGAGGCTGTGCAGACTGCTTGCGCGACATAGAAGTCATTAAACTTTGTGCCTTCAGTAACAAGTTGTTCAATGTTTGGTGTCCGAATCTTTGACTGAGGTGTGAAATTGGGAAGGTCGCCCCATCCCATGTCATCAGTAAAGATGAGAACGATATTTGGATGAGCGACTTCTGCGGCAGAGATGAAATTCGGGGTAGCGATAGCGACTATGAGCACTGCCATGCTCAGCGTAAAAGGGCTCATTTTCATTCGGTTGCTCTTCTCGGTTCGGAGACGAAAATAAAGTTTGTGAAAAAGCATGGTAGTCTTTCAGTGGTCTGTCTATATGAGATGAAGATCCCGGGCTCCCGCTTGTGTTCTAACGTATCTGGTTCATGGCTTCGAGGGGTGACACGAAAAGAGGCTGGTGAGCTTCAGTTTTTTGAGAAGGTGTTTTCGTTGTCTGCTACTCAGGCAGTTGTCAGTTGGAACAAAAAAATGTGTCTATGCATTCCGCGGAGTATAGGTGACCTCAAAAATAATTGATGAGGCCACGGTGTTGCCAAAGTTTGGTTGGTCTGCGGCAATACCCCCAAACATGTATCCAAGTACAGTCTCCGTGGTTAAAGAGTCGAGGTCGATGATGCCATCAGTTAGTACAGGAGCATCATGGGCTGGGAAGAAGCGGGCATTGGCACCAAAATAAAGAAGTTTTCCATTGCCATCATAAACATTTGGGAAATCGGTTATGTATTGTTGCCGATATGTACCAGATGCATCCCGCAACGCCGCTGTTATTTGCCTGTGAAAGCCATTGTTCTCGTCGTACGTGAGTTGCTCCGTAACTGAGTCGAATGTATTTGCTGAAATACCACCGAGAAGGACTTGAGTCATCTCTCCAGAGTTCTGGGAGTAAAGTCCGATTTTGCCAGATTCATACTGGTTCATAGCCTGCCTAAACACGTCGGGCTCAGTTGTCGGGTTTTCGGTTGTTGGGATACCGTCTGATCCGATTTCAACCGGCACAGTCCACACCCCTACGCCGTTGTAGAAAACACCAGCCAATGCAACAGTACTCTTCGTAGTGCCACCCTGATCGTTGGGTGAAAGAATTGGGAACACATTCAAATCACGGCGACGAAACCGGCTTGGGTCTCCACCTGAAGGAGCAATATCAACGTTACTATAAGAAAGAGTTCCATTAGTGAAGTCATAATCAATATCAAAACTGCGAACCTGGGAGGTATAGACTTGGAAAGTCGTTGATCCGTGTGCGTACGGACCTTCAAACTTCTGTCCAAAAACCAGTTGATAGCGATTTCCTATTTTTTCCAAGCCTCCGCCAGTCACCTGAAAAAACCCACCATCATACGAGCCGTCAGGAGACTCTTCTCCAGCAACCTGTACGATGGTATTTGTGTGGAGCGTTTCATCTGTCCCTTTGACCCAATCTACAAGTGTTGGTAGATCGATAGCTGAAAGCGCATTGTAGGTTGTGAAGTTATTAATCGCACGAGAGTAAACGTATCCACCCACGACATATAGCGTGTTTCCATCCTGGTAAGACTCGGTGTTGGTTGATGACAAACTGTCGATTTCACTCGAAGTAAGACCGCTGCTGGTATCGTCCAGTGAGCGACTCCATGTCTCCTTCGATACTGGGTCAATAACCCACACGTCGGTGTTTTGGTACCTCGGTGGAAAATTGGCTAACCCGTCATCAGAGAAACCATGGAGTCCATTGGTGCGACCAGCAATGAGCACCCACTGGCCGTTGTAAATGCCACCGGCAAACGATTGAAGTGTTGGGACCGATACTGTTCCCATGTCATATTCAGCAAAAGTAAGGTCGTAGTCACCAGACCAATTCGTTACCTGACTAAAAGTAGGTGTCTGGTCCTTCGAGGGTGCTGCTGAAATGCTTGAAGTTGGTCCCGTTACATGCGCATCTGTATCTGTTGCCCAGACCCAGAATGTGTATGGGACACCGGTTTCCAGGTCTGAAACGTTTTTACTAGTGGATGTTGTTATGAATGTCGTGTTCGTTGATCCATTGTCAATTGTCACTGTGTAATTCAACGAGCCAACAAATGATGCTGGTGGGTCCCAGCTAACCGTCAATGAATTTGCGTCTTCTGATTGGCCAAATCTCAGATTTTGAACCTCGGAGGGCGCTTCGATGGATGGTGGAGTTATTGGGTTTCCATCATCCCATCCAACAACATCAAACGCCTTGTCGAAGTCCAGTGGGCTTGTTGACTGCGAAGGCGTCCACTGGATGCGGTCGCCTTGCTGGATCAGACGGAGTTGAAGTAACTTGAGAAGTTCCATCGGATTCGATGTGGTTGGAACTGCTGAGACGTTTACCCAGCGTTCTGTTGCTGGTAGCCATTTTTCTACAACACCGTTTGCGACAGATGTAATAACAAAGCTATTAGTTTCGTCTCCAATAATCTCAGACTTGTTCATTATTATCGGTGCCGGACCGATTAGCGAATTTAAATAGACAGAATCTGTTTGTTCTAACGGCGGGCGGGAAACAGTGCCTGTATCTGCAGCAAGTGCGAGACGGTTTTCAAGAAGTTCAAGGCTGCCGAGTCTCTGCTGAGCAGGTGCTTGAAGAAGAGCAGTAGGCCTCACTGTATTACTAAAAAAAAACTTTTTATTTCCAAAAAAACGCTTCATGCAGAGGCCCCTTCGACGACACGTCCCCATATCCCACAATGATTAAGACTAATTCAAGCAGTCACAGAAGGCAAAGAACCGGCCGTTGAGCATGAAATAGAACCGGATGGTCAAGAAGGACTTCGGCCAAAAGCATATTCAGCGTTGCCGCTACCTCTTAGATGCTAAAGACGTAGAGGTACCCGATAGAAAACCTTGAAAGAGACAAAACAGCCTTAGTCATGGCGTTTTTAAAATCGTGCCCGTTCTCTCGGTTGGTGTAAACCGATCGTTTCGATCGTTTATCGGGTACGAAAACGGGTACAGCTATCCACCTCCTTTGCATCAACCTCCGCTGCCAATCATCCCTGGATCGGGATGCCGAATCTTGGAGTCATCGTCACCCCGGTTGGATCAGACAGGGGCGGCGTTTTTTTGTATTCGCTTTCTGTCTCATTCTTCCGCCGAACCCCACCTATTAGCAACAAATGTTGGGGTCCTGTGTTCGTATTTTGGACAACGCCAGGACGTCCTGAATCTGCCACTTTTGCCGTCGTAATATCCCTACGCAACTTGGCCCGTCCGTAGGTTTCGTCATTTCCGTACGGGCGGGCTTTCTCATGCACCAAACGAAACGCATTTTCACCCGTAGTAATTACTGGAAGCCACATCTGAACCCGTCAGCAGCACATCCCCGTTACCTGCTGGCGGGTTTTTCTATGCACACCGCTTCGTGCAGCAGTCTGTTAAACTGCACCCATGCAAGACGATCCACCGACAGACGAGCCTGACGAATTCGATGGTATGTTAGACGATGCACCGTCAACAGGGCTGCACATGCCTGAAGAAGACTAGGGCCGCATGGCCAATTCATACGCCCTGCCTTGTTTGCTGTAATGAAACCCTAATCGATTCTTCATTTAGGCCTAACTTAAGTCTGCAATAAAAATAAAGGAGTTGGAGAACCTCCGCCAGAACCACTCTTATCTTTTGATCCCCAATGCGAAGGTAAGAGTGGTTCTTCTTTATCTAGCCCCGTCTTGTTTGCGGTAGTCTTCTAAACTGCACCCATGCAAGACGATCCACCTGAAGACGAATTCGACGGCATTCCGCTGGTTACGTGTACATTTTGTAACAAACAGGTAAGCGACAGCGTGAAGCGATGCCCCTACTGCGGAAGGCAATTAATTGCAGAATGGAACTGGTTAATTTGGATGTATGTTGTGGTTATTGCTGGTGCATCATATTACCTATTTCGGCAATAAATAACCCAGAATAAACTGCACCTATGCAAGACGATCCGCCAGAAGACGACGATGATCTGAGCGAAATGCTGGACGACGCACCCACCACACCACCAAATCCATACGGGGAGGAATGATGAAGTTTTCAGTTGCTGCTGTGGTTCTTCTTGCGTTGGGTGGGTGTTCACAAAAAGTAACTCTTGAAGACTTGGGTAACCTCAAACACGAGACAAGTCTTAGTGACGTTAAAAGGCTTTTGGGGGAACCCGACCGGGAATTAGCATTTGGTACAACTCCTGATTATCGTCTTCATCTAGTGGTATATGTAGTTGGTTGGGAGGAGTTTCTACTGATCTTCGATAGAGGATCAGAACTGCCAGAATCAGAATTTATTTTGAATGGGAAACAAAGACTCACAGCCAAAAAGAAAAAATTGTTAGCGGATGATTATTTGAACAAGTTTGAAAAACCTATCCCACTGTCTTGGCAATAACAAAAAGGGCGGTAACGAATAAACGCTGCCGCCCTCACTACTGTTCGTAGCGGGGCTCTCGTCTAATCCCAATAGAACGGATTAAACCGCTGTAGGCGATTGCTGTAGACTTTGTCCGAATGTCCGAAAGTTTTTACTCAGAAGGGGGAAAGTATTATTAAAAAGAGTGAGGCCATAAAAGGTGCTTTTTTTGGCGCTGTAGTCGCGGACGCACTTTGTTTGGGAAGTCATTACGAATATGACGCCCAAAAGATTTATGAGGCCTGTGGCAAAAAATCGATTGAGAAATTCATGTCTCCCGGTGAAATGATGGGCGGTCAAACTCATGGCATTGGATGGGGCGAGAGAAACTATCATCCCGGTAAAAAAGCGGGCGGCACAACCGACTACGGCGATTATAATATTTTGGTCTTAGAACATTTGGCGGAAATAGCTGATCCACCCAGACCGTTCAGTGTCGCCGCGTTGATTCCCCACTGGATGAACCGCCTTGAACAGAGTTGGGGTTCATGGATCTGTACCATGACGCAAGAGACCTATGCCCAGGTCAAACAAGGTGTTCCGACTAAACATTTGGGCGGCATATCCAATGCCATGGCCATTCGCCATGTCGCAGCCCATGCCTATTATGAATCGGAAGAGGAGCTTGTTGATGTTGCCAGAAAGTCGATGTTTACACACAAAGACGCTCATGCCCTTGGTGGCGGAGAATTTTTTGCCCGCGTGACGCACCGGGTGATCCATGGCATGAAACCAAGGAGAGCTATTGAGGAGGTTGCCGCGCAGATGGGCGGCTTTATCAAGGACAAAGCACTACAGGCAATCGCCAAGGTGGAAGAAGAAGCGGATCCAAATTCCGCACTTTTTAAAGAAGCGTTTAGCGACGATCTCGCACTTACAAGTATGGCCAGACTTTGGGATGTCGGCCGCTCGGAACCGATCAAGGTAGGAAAAGCGAGCCCAACAGAGGGAACTCTACCGGGTGCCGTTTACTTTATCTTAAAATATGCCGAGCAAGAAGAGGGACTAAAAGGGGCGATGCAGGCCAATGCCATGGTAGGAGGCGACAACGCATCACGCAGTATCGCGATCGGCATGGTACTTGGAGCCTATAAGGGGGTTGAAGCAATTCCGCCAGAGTGGAAAGAGACATTCGATCAATGGACGTATTGCGAAAATTTATTAAAAAAGCTCCCCTTGCTCAGGAAAGTAACAATCATCGATCAGGACTAAACTTTCGGCGTTCGCTTCAGCAATAAAAAGGGCGGCAACGAATAAACGCTGCCGCCGAATCTGATTAACGCCTTACCGTTTCCCCTTCCGCCAATCCCGCGGTGCTATTGGGTTCGGATCAGCCCACAGGCCGATCTTGCTTTCTTTGGCGTATCGTTCGGCGCGTTCTCTCATTCTTCCGTCTTGTCGTAACGGCGATACCACCACGCCATCCCCATACGCACCATCATGGTATTGATGGCCTGATCTTCAATGAAGATATATCCCAGCGTCCTGCCATAGCGATCCTTGCCACTACTCTTGATGGAGGCAGTCTTTCCAAAGGCAACGGCTGAGAGTGCTTGTTTGGCGTTGTTCCCAAAGGGCTGGCCCAGTTCCAGCGTATCAATACCAGACAGCCTTACCTTCAGTGTTTCATCTTCAGTGCGTAGCGTTAGCGTGCCGTCGTCATGAACACCAACCACCTTGCCAACGATCGTTGTGTCAGCGGCAAGGGTGAGGAGTGCTAGCAGGCAGAAGAGGGTTAGGGTTTTCATGGCTGCAATGTACGCATTTTCTGCCGTGCGTTTTCTGGCTGATTCTTCGCCTAGATCCGAACTGCCAGCATTAAATAGGGGTGCCGCTTGTACGTCTTTTGGCTACCCTTGAACGGCTAGTGAACCGCCTGTCGTACTTGCCGTAATAGTGTGTATGTGGGAAGGGAACAGCCGCAGAAATTACTTACAAACAAACAAGGAATAAAAAGATGACTTCTTTTTTAGATGCGGCACGACTTAGAATAGTGGTGCTGTGCTTTGTTATGTCACTCTTTGCATTTGCGGCTACGGTCAAGTTCAATCGCCACTGTCCCATTTGTTATTCGCCAGTGAAGGTTGAGTATGCTTTAAGTCTTGGCGTTTTAAGGTACCTCGGCGACTTCGATATAATCCATGAAAGCTGCATGGCTGCTTGGAGTGGTAATGGAGATCTTCTGAATTTCTTTAGCTTAGAATTTCTTAATAACGATTCTCAAAAGCATTCTGGGTGAAGCACCTTAAAGCCTTCAATAAACTCTGGTGACTTCCTGTGCTTCACTTTGTCAAGCAGAACGCAGATGGAAGGACGCGGTGGCGTGCGAAATCCCCCTAGAAATTAACTAAGTTGTTGCACGGCTGTCCTAGCCAGAGGTTTCGGCACTTCCTGAGCGCAGCGTTGGTATAGCCCCCCAAGGTTTTTATATCTCGTCATTGACAACTTCTGAACAGTGTCTTCTCATACGTCCTACTACTGAAACTAACAAAAGGTGGACGTGATGAAACTTTTTATAACCTTGAGTTTGTCGATTTGCCTGAGTCTGTATGTAGTGCAGACGGCGAGAGGTGCAGATCAACCTCCTACACAGGCCTCTTTTGAGAAATCGTTATTGGGTAAAAACCCTACAGAGGTGATGGCAATTATGGGTGGCCCACCGGGAAGGGTACGAGACACAGGCCTGGCGAAGTGTTGGAGATATTACTACCCGACCTATGATCCAGATTCTGAAAAAGTATTTGAGGAAGCATGTATCCATTTTGACTTAGACAAAATCGTTGATCGCTGCTTTTATTTCGAAAAGTGCTATTTCAAGTAGGACATTGGGACCAGCAAGAATTGCAGCACGTCTTTCGTCGGCTTGTCTCGTGCCGGGTTTACCTAACCAAAACTCGCGACCGTTTACTCGTAAACGTAAAAGACCTTTAACGGGGTGTAACCGTGGCTCAGGAAATGCCTTGTTAGATCGTCTACCCATCTTCGTACCCTCCGGATCGGCTCTTTTATCGGGTACGGTTTGAAATGCGTACCCGATAAAAATGGAAACCATGATCCGAGCGGCACGATCACGACGGGTGATCGGTACAGGTTTGTCCTTTGTTTCTACAGGCGTTCGACATTGCCGACAAACATTTGGTGCGGCATGCTTCAAAAACGAACCTCTTAGATGCTAAAAAAGAGGTTTTTGTCTGAAGAAAGGAAATAGCGGCGGCCGGACTTGAACCGGCGACCCCAGGCTTATGAAGCCTGTGCTCTAACCAACTGAGCTACACCGCCCTCCTGAAAGTTCTGCCTGAAGAAGAACCTCGTCATAAGGTATCCACTATACCCCATCTTTTCAGTGGTGCATCTGTGAATAAAAAAGGTCTCGTGGGAAGAGAATTCTGACTTAAAAAAACAGGCTCGGGCTTCCTTTCAGAAACCCGAGCCAACTATTGAGTCTGCCTGCTGTCCAAACAGAATTGGAAATCAGCGAATTGACTATTCAACTAAGCCGCATGCAGCTTCGACAATGGTATTGATCTTTCCATCGTCCAATTCACCCTTTTTCAGAGCATGACTTGAGACAACTTTACTGCTCTTGTAACAGACAACAGTGAGGTCGGCTTCCGGAGCAATTTTGAGATTATCTGGTCCATTTTGAGAATCTTCGGGCACAACGAATGCCACATTTTGAATACCATTGTCTTCTACGAACTTTGTTGCCGCATTTTTCAGGCTATCGCTATCTCCGCCGATCATGTTGACGAAGCCACAGAGTTTTGCATCGGCGTGTTCTTTGATTTCACCTTCAAGTTCAGTAACAAGTTTTGCCAATGATTGATCAGCAGTTCGGGCAAAGATCATGACAACAGGCCGACTGCCCATTCTGCATCGGTAACAAAGTCGTTTGCCATCTTCTACGCCATCACTTGGATTGCCAGCAGCCTTGGTTACGGTGAAGGCGCCAACACCGTCTCCTGGTTGCGGGCCACTTACAAGGTCTGCCATGCAGTAACTTGCTGTGGATACTAAAGCAATTGCCGCTATTCCGGCTGTGAGTCGTTGAAATGGTTTCAGGAACTCCATCGAAAACTCCTACGTATATGTGGTGTACTGTTCGCTGACGGGCGAGTGATTTGTAATAAATCATCCGCTCAGCATCTTTCCGCACAATGTCGGGAACACATGCCACGCTGGCATGAGGTAATCCCTGACTCAATATATAATAGTCTCTTCTTATTCTTTCGAACATAGCGCGGGTACGGTACATTCGGCAAGCGTGTCATAACAAAGCTCGATATCGTGTGGTTTCGGTAGTGCCAAGAAAAATGAGGTTCGAAATGCCCCCGCCAGTTCCCAAACCACACATTAAGCAGACGCACTTATTTATTAATGGCCAATGGATTCCAGCGCAGTCTTGATGCCTACTTAGAGGATAAGACAGTCGCTGTTCGCCTAGGGTGAGTAGCTAAGTCAACGACCAATGCGATTGAAAGGGTACGTTCATGTCAAAAGTCCGAACAGGTGGTGGTTGGAGAGCGATACGGTACACCCTCAGGAAGGCGTATGACGCAGGAGGTTTCTGGTCGTTGTGGAAAGCGATGCGAAGTAAAAATACATGTAAAACATGTGCCCTCGGCATGGGTGGGCAGGCTGGCGGCATGGTTAATGAGGCTGGCCACTTTCCCGAAGTGTGCAAGAAATCATTTCAAGCCATGGTGGGCGACATGCAAGGCGGAATCCCAGATGATTTTTTTCAAACATACTCACTTGCACAGCTTAGTAAATTTACACCATATCAAATGGAGCATGCAGGAAGACTCGTAAAGCCGCTCCTACTGGAAAAGGGGAGTCAACATTATCAGCCAATTACGTGGGGTGAGGCGATGGAGCGTATCGTCACGAAACTTCGTAACACAAAGCCACGAAAAAGCTTTTGGTATTTCTCAGGACGTTCAAGTAACGAGGCGGGCTTTTTATTGCAGTTGTTTGCAAGACTTTACGGGACAAACCACGTCAACAATTGCAGTTACTACTGCCACCAAGCAAGTGGTGTCGGGCTCACAAGTGTCATTGGTACCGGGGCTGGCACAATTAAGTTGGACGACCTTGAGAAAAGTGACTTTGTCATACTGATAGGAGGCAATCCGGCAAGCAATCACCCTCGCATGATGAGATCATTGATGATGGTTCGGCGACGCGGCGGAAAAGTCGTTGTTGTGAATCCCATGATTGAAACAGGCCTTGTGAACTTCTCAGTCCCCAGCGATCCTGTGAGCCTGCTATTCGGGACTAAAATAGCAAGCACGTACGTTCAGCCATGTCTTGGCGGTGATCTTGCGCTCATCTACGGAATCATGAAGCGATTGAAAGAGATGCATGCTTTGGAGCGTGGGGACACGCCGGAACCAATTGTTGATGAAGAATTCCTTGCTAACCACACGCAGGGTTGGGATGCATTAGCGGAACGTCTCGAATCGTTGTCATGGGATGAGATTGTTGAAAAGTCAGGAGTTGGGAAAGAGGAGATCAACGATATCACGGCACAGTATGCGGCGTCGAAGCGTGCCGTTTTTTCCTGGACAATGGGTGTCACGCATCATCTTCACGGTTCAGCCACCGTGCAGGCTATCGCTCAACTTGCACTAATGCGACGCATGATCGGTCGCCCGGGCGCTGGACTCCAGCCAATCCGAGGCCACTCAAATATTCAGGGAATGGGCACGGTTGGTGTAACTCCAAAACTGAAAGAAACAATATTTGAACGACTTGAATCCGAACTCGGTGTGACACTGCCATCATTTCCTGGTTTTGACACGCTCGAGTGCCTTGAAGCAGCCGATCGTGGGGACATGCAGTTTGCGTTTTGTCTAGGAGGAAATCTCTACGGGGCTAGTCCGGATGCCAGTTTTTCTAGACGGGCGATCGGGCGTACTGATATGACCGTTTATATGAGCACATCGTTGAATACCGGGCATGCTAGTGGGCTCGCACGAGACGAAACAATTGTTCTTCCTGTTCTCGCTCGTGACGAAGAGCCAGAACCCTCCACTCAAGAAAGTATGTTTAGTTATGTGCGGCTTTCTGATGGAGGAAAACCGAGACATGAGCAAAGTGCTCAGTATGGGCCACGAAGCGAAGTCGAAATCATCTCGGAACTAGGGTGCCGAATTCTCGGAACGAGTGGCCCCGTAAACTGGCTGGAAATGTCACATACGAGCACGATTCGTAAAGCGATTGGTCGTATGATTCCAGGCCTTGAACAGATTTCTAAGATGGACCAAACCAAAGAAGAGTTCTCCATCCCTGGTCGCACGCTCGATACGCCGACATTTCCTACCGCGAATGGAAAAGCAACCTTTCATGTCCATGACTTGCCAGATGCGCCAGAGGGGTTGCAGTTAATGACGATCCGCAGCGAAGGCCAATTCAATACGGTTGTCTACGAAGAGGAAGACCTGTATCGAAATCAAAGTCGGCGAGATATTGTCTTAATGCACCCTGACGATATTCACAGTCATGGCCTGTCAGAAGGTAGTCTTTGTCGTGTTCAAAGTGATTCTGGCGAAATGCGTAGGGTGACCATCTCAGCGTACCCAGAAATTCGCCAAGGGTGTGTGGCGATGTATTATCCAGAAAGTAATGTCCTTGTTCCAAAAGGAGTCGATCCACTTTCTCGAACACCATCCTATAAACGAGTGGCTGTAAAAATTGTGAAAGATGAAAGTCTGGGTCTGGCTGACAACAGTCCCAGAAATATTCCTACGATCAGAGCAGGTACGCCACGTGAGAAAATGAACCAGTGCTAGGCTATTTTTTTCCGGGATGGCTTGCCAGCCATGAGAATCAGTTGTTTTCCTTTAGCGTCATGTGCTGTGTTTCTAGCGTGGGCCACCAGAGTCCCTATCAAGCAGATTCAGAAAAAGGTCTTTTGTTTTCGATTTTTCATGCTGCTACCTGTGTTTTTGCTTACGAAGGCTTTTTGAGCCTTCGTAAATGAATTTCAAGGGAGTTCGGCTGAAGGGCCGGGATTGAGTTGTTGTTACCGCAACCGATATTGGCAATTTCATGGTGGCGTAAAAGTCGATGCGCTCCGTTGGCTGTGGAATTAGTGGATTCAAAACAACTGGACACCTAGGCGATGAGAAACTTGCGATCTGCGCAGTTTCTAGGCAGGCAGGGCGATGCCCGCATTCCAAACACGAGTGACTGGTTTCTGGGCAGTCGGACAAGGTGCGTCCTAAGTCGTTGATAGCAAACAACTTGCAGTCAATGCTTGACTCCTTGTGCACAGTTAATTCGGTTTCGTTTGTGAGAGAGTTCTGTTTGTGCTGAGTGAATTATGCAGCCTGGCTCTCTTCTACCTGAGTCGACATATGGAAGGAGTCATGAATGCCAGCGTTTATCCAAAAAGAATCCGGGGGCTTTGCCGATAACGCGGTAGGGCACGGTTCGCAGGCAATTCTTGAGGTAGCAGAACGGCTCTTCGCTGCTGAACCAGACTGGATCGTTTTTTTTCGTGAGATAATGGGTCTTGATGGCATAGTTCGGCGGACCTATCAGACTCCAGACTCTCTCATGCGTTTTGAGTGTTCCACTGAATATGCACGAATTCGTGAAATGTTGGATGCTCTGCGGCAGAAACAGCAGGAAAAATCACCAGTTCGGGAAGCACAGCGTGTTGTCACTGTCAGGATGCCCATGTCACTTCACGAAACACTCAAAGCAGAGGCTCAGGAGATGAATGTGAGCATCAACAAGCTCTGTATCTCAAAATTGCTCAAATTACTGGATGAAAATGCATGCCGGGACCTCGTGCCCGAAGAGCACATCGAATGAGGTTCACCGGACCATTGGGCAAGTCTTAAAAAAGAATCTGAGTGGGCCTGTAAGCCGGGTTTTGTTCTTTTGGGTCAATTTCCCAAAAGAGGCAATCATTTCTCTACGACGGCAGTTACCTGCAGTCTCAAGCAGCCCACCCGAAAAGAAACTGAAGCGGATCGCCTCAGGCCGCTGTTTAGAGCGGACTCTCTTCTGTTCGGCCTTGCTCCCGATGGGGTTTACCGAGCCAGACCAGTCACCCGGCCTGCTGGTGAGCTCTTACCTCACCGTTTCACCCTTACCAGCAGACAGGAGCCTGCTGGCGGTCTAATTTCTGTGGCACTTTCCCTAACCTTACGGCTGGTGGGGGTTACCCACCATCGCATCCTTCGGAGCCCGGACTTTCCTCTCGCCAGAATGTTTTTGGCACAAAAAATGCAGCTTAATCTCGAAAGATAGAAATGCACATTTCACAATCCAAATCCGTATCTGACCAGCGACTGCCCGGCCCACTCAGATTCCTTCAAAATCGTCGCACGGCACACGACGAAGAGCAAGCGGTGCTTACTACTTTGGGGTGCTAGTGATTAATCAGGATGAGATCACGTGAAATGAAGCAAAACATGAATACGTACTATGCGGGACAGTTTTTCTTATCGTATAGTTCAAATAGTATGCTAAGAGACGAAAATTACTTTGTTGCGGGCCATCACGCCGGAGAATTCAACTGATGTTCGGCGAATTACAACCCATTGGTGGAGGGGACTCGATTCCTCTGCTGAAGAAGACCCTCGTGGTTGGCCGGCGAGAGTCTGCTGATGTTGTGCTGAGATTCCCAACAATTTCAGGAAGTCATTGTGAACTTGTTGTTGAGGAAGGGATTTGGGTTGTACGAGATCTCAACAGTAGCAATGGAACAAAAGTGAATGGTGTTCGTGTGAATGAACAGCATGTCAAGCCAGGTGATACGCTATCAATCGCCAAATATGCTTTTGAGGTCTTCTACGATCCTGCAGAGTTGGGTGCAACCGATGATGCAAAGAGTAAACTTGCTGAGACGAATGTTTTCAGTCGCAGCCTTCTTGAGGCCTCTGGATTAGAGTCTCGCCGCAGGCGGTGATTTTCGGCAGCAGGGGGGCGTAGCCGTGGCGTCAACTGGAGGAGTATCAATGCAAGTGTCCTGCTGTGTATGCTTGAGGAATGAAGAATTCTCGAACATCTCGGGTCGCCTTTCGCAAAAACCGTCATGCGCGGCGACGGCAAACTGATGTTACCCGACAATTCGAAAATGATGGCGATGTGAGCGAGAATCTTGCGTCAACAGAGAGGCTTTCTGGCAAGGGGGATCTTACTCGAAAACGGACAGTAAAGCTGCCTGCTGTTGAAGGCGGTGTCAATGGTTCTGGGAGTGGAAATGATGCGTGGCGAGGACAAGTGCTCCACGCCCATGGTTTAGACAGCTTTGTGCGCGATGAGTTTGGGCAGATTGTACGGTGCGCAATTCGTCAGGTCCTACATGATGTTGCGACAGATCAACGCCATCCAGTATCCGCTGGCGATTGGGTGCACGTGCAGGGGCGAGGTGAAGAGGCGGCCATTTGTTTCATCGAACCTCGACGCAGTGCTTTAAGTCGATCCAGCCGTGGCCGCCGACATACTCTTGTTGCGAATGTTGACCAATTGTTTATCGTTGGCAGTGCTGCCCAGCCAGACTTGAAGCCCGGCTTGATTGACCGGATGCTTGTGGCTGCGGAGTCTGCTGGCATCCGGCCCGTGATCTGTATTAATAAAATCGATCTGATCGACCCTGCCGAACTTCTGCCGCTCGCCGGGGTGTACGCTCGCATGGGCTACCCGGTTATCCTCTGCTCGTCAGTAACTGGATATGGTCTTTCTCGACTAAAAATTGAGTTAGACGGGCAAGTCACTGCCGTGGTTGGACAGAGCGGTGTCGGTAAGTCATCACTACTCAATCGTCTCGAGCCAGTACTCGAATTGCCTGTCTCTGATGTAAGTCGTGATAATGAAAAGGGGCGGCATACAACTACTGCTGCAAGATTGCTTCCGCACTCGTATAACGGCAGTTTTGTTGATACTCCCGGTGTGCGTCAGTTTCAGCTTTGGGAAACCGTTCCAGCTGAGGTTCCGTCTGCCTTCCGGGACTTACGCCCTCTTGCGAATCACTGCCGCTATCCTGACTGTAGTCATTCGCATGAATCTGGATGTGCGGTGAAGGATGCTGTTGCTGATGGTCTCCTCGATACTCGACGCTGGGAAAGTTGTTGTTACCTTGCAGCAGGAGCGGAGGATAGTCGCGAGTGAGTCTCCCGGAACGTACCACTGGCGTAGAGTCAGAGCGAACTGTGCTTGTTGGTGTGTATATCAATACGCCCGTGAACCCCAAAGATCCTTTGTTGGAGTTGTCAGGTCTGGCAATCACGGCAGGCGCACACGTTGTGGCCGAATTGGTCCAGCGAAGACACGAACCAGATCAGCGGACATATATCGGCCGAGGAAAGCTCAAAGAACTTTTTTCTATTGTTGAGCATCATGATGCCGATGTTGTCATGTTTGATAATGATCTTTCACCGGCACAAATACGAAACCTTGAGCATGAGTTGGATTGTAAAGTGCTGGATCGTTCAGAGGTCATCCTTGATATATTTGCTGCACGCGCACGGACGTATGAAGCGAGGTTGGCTGTAGAGTTAGCACAGTTGGAGTATTCGTTGCCAAGGCTCAAGCGGATGTGGACACATCTCTCACGTCTGAAGATGGGCATTGGGATGCGAGGTCCTGGTGAAAAGCAACTTGAGGTGGACCGGCGGCTTGTCGAGAAGAGGATACATGACCTGAAGCAGGAATTGTTAGTTATTCACCGTCGCCGTGAGCGACAGGTTGCAGCGAGGCATGAGCAGCGAACGGTGTCTCTCGTTGGATATACAAATGCAGGTAAAAGCACGCTGCTCAATGCCCTCACTCACGCAGACGTTCTCGCTGAAGACAAGCTCTTTGCCACACTGGACACTCGTACTAGGCGATGGAAGTTGCCAAGTTGGGGGCCCGTGTTGTTGAGTGATACTGTTGGCTTCATTCGTGATTTACCACATCATCTGATTGCAAGCTTTAAGGCAACGCTCGAAGAGACTCAGCAAGCCGACTTATTGCTTCATGTGGCAGACGCCTCGAGTCCATTTGTTGAAAATCAGATCAAAGCCGTCCATTCTGTACTCGAAGAGCTATGTGTTGATGTAAAAGACACGATACTTGTTTTGAATAAACTCGATGCAGTGACCGATCGCATCACACGAAATCGATTATGTGATAGGTACCCTTATGCCGTGGGTGTTTCTGCTCACTCAGGCTATGGCTTAGAAAATCTTGCGGTACGTACGAGTGATGCTTTAGGGCGAAACTTCCGGAATGTTGAAGTAGAAACAGATTGTGGAAACGGCCGTCTCTTGGCTTGGCTTGCGAAGCATGGTGAAGTTCTGTCGAAGCGATTTGGTGATGAGCGAATGATAATTCACTGTCGTATACCGCCGGCAGTTCTGGGGCGTATCGATCCGGATGAAGCAACTGTTAGAGATTGTGATAATGAGGTGTGCGAGCAGTCGCGATCTCCATTGTCCTCTTCAACACAGTCTCCAGTAACGGAAGCTACATGACGTGTTGCATCGTAAAGTAAGAAATCTTTCTGGGCGGTGTGGCATTTTAACCGGGGCAACCTCCGGTGTAGGTAGAGCACTTGCAAGATTGCTTGCGGAGCGAGGTGTACGGCTTGTCATTTCTGGTCGTCGTGAATCAAGGCTAAACGATCTCGCCTCGGAATATCCCGGAGTGCTCATTCCTCTTTCTGGAGATATTACAAATAGTAAATTTCAGGAAGAACTTGTCGGAAAGGCAGAGGCAGCGTTTGGTGGTGTTGATTTGGTCATAGCAGCAGCAGGAGCAGGAGCTGTAGGGTCTTTTTCAGAGTCATCATTGGATACGATGAGGAGAGTGTTTGAAATTGATTTTTTTGCTCCAGTAGAACTTGTATACAAATCACTTCCGCAACTTAAGAATGGCCATGCACCAGCTGTTGTATTGATTGGTTCTATACTCGGAGTGCATCCGTTACCCTTGCATGGTGGGTATGCAGCAGCAAAAGCCGCACTGCATGGGTTTGCTCGTGCAGTTCGGCCGGAGTTGGCATCTCTTGGCATTGATGTAAACCTCGCAATACTTGGCCCGACTGAATCAGAGTTCTGGAATAATCTTGTTGCTGGTGAACGGGCCAGCTGGTCGCAGGGCCGTTCCTTACCGGCAAAGACTACAGCCGCAGCAATTATTGCTGCACTTGAACGAGGCTCGCCAGCTGTGATCCCTGGCTGGCGAGCGAAAACCTATGTCCTTTTGTCACGATTTTTTCCAGTACTTATTGACTTTTTTGTTCGTTGGAAACGTCGACTTTCTCGGCAATCGTGAGTAGTTCCTCTGCATCGAGCCACTGGTCGTTTGTTTGAAACAGCTGCTGGATTGCTGCTTTATGGAGTTTCATTTTTATTTCTCCGACGCCGAGGGCGCCGTAAAGAATTTTTGTACCATCACGTCGCGCGGTATCGGTTGCCTGAATGCCAGTTATTCCAGCTGGTGGCACTGCATTGAGGTCAATGCAGACCGTGGTGGAAATCGCTTGTGAAAGTTGTGCCTCGGTAAGCATCTCGACCCCCGGTCCACCTGCTGAAACAATTAGATCTACGGATCCAATTACCTTCTCAAGCATTTTGATTGAAGTAGGCTCAAGGCGAGCGAGAGGGAAATTTTTGTTGAGTAGCTTGCAGTGTTGGGATGCGCGCTCAAAGGATCGTGAGGCAAGATGGACGTGGGCTCCTTGATTTGCAAGAAGCCGGCTCACTCGTTGTCCAACAGGGCCAGTGCCGCCGAGTACAAGAGCTTGACATGCTTTTGACTTAGTCGAGGGTTGGAAGGAAATATGTCGTTTTGCTGCAATGACCGTTGCGGCTGCGGTTGTGTTTGCACCTGCTGGATCAATGAGGACACTAACACGAACCGAGTTGAAAAAGGTGTTTGAAATCTGAGAAGCAATCTCTTCCACCTGAGCAATATTTTTGCCCCCAAGGAAAATGCTCGTTGAGGCAAGATCAGATCCTGCTCGGGTGAACATTGCTCCATGGATCAGTGAAACAACATTCTTTGGTGAGACGTTGCCGTGTTGCAAAAGAACATCGGCGCCCGCATCAACAGCAACAACCGCATCAAATGAACAGGGCTGGGGATCAACATCAAGTTGCAGGAGAATTTTCTTCATGGAAGAAAGCTAGCATAGTCATTCGTTTTGTACTAAAAGCCCCGGAACGGATGGGTAGCATCTTTTCCTGCAATCATCTCTTCTACCGTAGGTTTGCCGTGCATGGCGTTTGCAATCGAGTCGAGCGTTGCCTTGTAGTTGTTGTCGTAAATCTTTTTATCATCCTCTGCCAGCCAGTGAATGAATACGCCACAAACGATAACAAGATCTTCGGCTTGATCTTTTGGAATGACTCCACTTTCAACACTGTCTGCAACGGCTTTTGCTACTGCTGCCTGTGCAGGACCAAACATCTGAACTGCCTGTTTTGCTCCCTTGATAGTTACTTTCGTAATCATCACTGTTGCAGGCTTGACGGCAAGATTTGGTGTCAGGACTGCAAGCAGGTTGGAATGCCCCTCGCTCTGGCGCGAAAGAGCGTTGGCAAATGCTGTACCGACAGGGCCTTCCTTGGTGCCAATCAATAAATCGATATGAGCAACTTCATTGCCATCACCGGCTAACGATTCACCTATAAACATCGACATGTGGGAGATCTCCTCGAAACGAGTGCAGAAAGTGCTGATGGTGCCTACCAGGATAAAGTATCCTGCTAGGCGAAAAGGTATCGTATGGAGGCATTATCAGCAATGAGGTGAAGTTTGTGATCCTCACGATAACGTTTTCGAGCCACAGTACTCTGGGTTTAATGCCGGGTGTGTACAAATTTGCTTGTTATTGGTGCTAGTGCTCGTGCATTTGCAGCATCTGCACGTCGTCTTGGAATAAAGGTCAATGCTATTGATCTTTTTGGGGACAACGATCTCCGAGAGGTTTGTGGCCGCGTGGTCCAGGTTCATTCAGGCGACTACCCCGATGGCTTGCCTGCGATCGCAGCTACATTTCCGGAAAGCCCTGTCGTTTATACAGGTGGTTTAGAAAACCATGCCAACGTTCTCAGTAGGCTGTCACGCGAGAGAACACTCATAGGAAATATTCCAGCGGCGGTGGAGCGGGTTAGAGATCCGACTTTCATTCAAGTGTTAGCTCGCGAGAACGGCTGCAGTTATCCAGCAACTTTTTCAAGCCCATTCGGCCTGCCAAAAGACGGAACATATTTGAGAAAACCAACGGCGAGTGTCGGTGGTACGGGGATTATACGATGGGTGGGTTTGGATGGAAAACCTTGTGCCGACGGTGCACTCTGGCAAGAGTTTGTTACAGGCGTTCCAATGTCTGCCAGTTTGTTGGTAGGCCCAGAAGGGATTGAAGTGCTCAGTGTGTGCCGGCAACTCATTGGACGTGGGTGGTGTCAAGCCAAGCAATTCAGTTTTTGTGGTGCCGTTGAACTTTCGAATGCTGGCTTGAAGCAAGATATGCGCACACGGTTGCTCGAGTTCGCGAGTGCTCTTGTTGAAAGGGCAGGCCTTATGGGACTCATTGGCATTGATTTTATAATGCCCCGAAAGACGACAAAAGACCCAATTGGAAAACCAATTGTTCTTGAGGTTAACCCAAGGCCCACAGCCACGATGGAATTGGCTGAACGTCGTACCGGGCGAAGCCAGGCAGGTCTGCACCTTTCGGCATACGGTTTTCCTTTGCCTACAAAGTCAATTGCTCCAACATGTGGACGAGATGTCTGCTGGGGAAAAGCGATTGTGTTTGCCGAGAAGCCGGTCTATGTCTCTTTGGCTTTTGATCGCCATCTCACAAGGTGTGCATCATTGATGGAGGACCAAAGTCTGGGATGGCCAATGGTCACAGATCGGCCACGTTGTGGGACTGTGATTCAAGCCGGCCATCCAATCTCGACCATTTTTGCATCAGCACAAACACCGGGCAATGTACTTCGTAGTTTGCGAGAACATGTTGGTGAAATCGTACGAGTTCTGTGAGGAAAGTAGATGCTCTTAGCC
Source organism: Pirellulales bacterium (assembly GCA_016776925.1). Classification (GTDB taxonomy): domain Bacteria; phylum Planctomycetota; class Planctomycetia; order Pirellulales; family UBA1268; genus UBA1268. The sequence continues at coordinate 74,862 of JADHSL010000001.1, forward strand.
CGCAAGCCTGCGGGTTGTTGTGTCCTCATTAGCTTCAGCAAGAAAATGCATCAAGTAAGCATCTTCTGTGGTGTCCTGATAGAAGTCGCGGAGGACACTTGTTGCAAGAAATCCTAGTGAACGGAAAAAAACTTGAGCAGGAAGATTCGTTTCACGGACTTCTAAAACGATTCTGTTACGTCGCTGAGGGCTAAGTTTAGAAATTAATTTCGTCAGCATTGCTGTGCCGATTCCCAGTCGTCTGTGTGTGCGTGCGACGGCAAAGTTTAGGACATGCACTTTTGTTCGGTGGAGTTCGTACAGCATATAGCCCACAACGCCACCGCTTATTTCGGCAACCATGCCTATGCAGTTTCGTTGTCGTAAACATCGGGTGAAATCAGTATCAGCCCAAGGGAACTCAAATGATTCTTCCTCAATACAGAGAATCTCAGCCATGTCTCGACGGATCATCCAGCGAATTTGCACCTGGTCGGTTGAGGAAAGCTGGTGGTCGTAGGTGGTTTTCACAGAATTTTCTCCGAAGATCTCTTTGTCTTATATATATGGAAATAAGGCGGGGATTACGTGTGTTTACACTGCTCACTTGCCTGTTCGCCGGTTTTGCTTTGGCGAGACGCTAGCAGGTCTTGGCGAGCCAACCAAGATGTTTCCTGCCCACGAAACTGCCTTGACCGCCTCGTAGGAAGTGCCTACTTTCCCCGGGTCTGCCAGCCTCCGTTCTGTGCTGGCTTCACCTCGGTTGTTGGATAGTTGCATGAATTGGTTGCACATGCTTTCGCAACGAATGCGAGGCCATACATATTGTGGATTTATTTATTACACCGCTCTTGGCGTGATGGTGCTTGGGTGCGCTGGCCCTGCTATTCGTAGCCAGAGTCCAGAGCTTGAGGCTTTGGTGGCGGTTGAATCTGCAACACAGCTTGTAGGCGACTATGCTTCGCCATGGGGACTCAATAGCCAGCGAATTGAAAGGGCGGCACTTGTTACTGGCTTGTCTGATACGGGCAGTGATCCACCACCTGACCCGCGTCGGCAGATGCTCTTGGAGGACATGCAGGCAAGAGGAGTCGTCGATCCAAATCGCCTACTTGCATCACGATCAACTGCGCTTGCTTGGGTGAGAGGAACACTCCATCCGGGTATTCGTAAGGGCGATAGATTTGACGTCATTGTCGAAGTGCCTGGAAATCATGACACGACAAGTCTTTCAGGTGGTTGGCTTATGGAATCCCGGCTTGTTGAGATGGCGGTTCTGGGGAATCGTATCCGTGACGGTCATACGCTCGGCGTGGCAGAGGGGCCATTGCTTGTCGATCCCGTTTCTACCGGTGCAGTCGATTCAGTCGCAACTCTTCGTGGTCGAGTGCCCGGCGGTGGTATCGCGTTGACTTCACGGTCTATTGGTCTATCGATACATCCAGAGCATCGGTCTGTCGGTCTGTCGAAACGAATTGGCGATTGTATTAATCAAAGATTTCATGCAATTATTCGAGGCGTGAAGCGTGGTGTTGCAACTCCGAAAACAGACCGCTTTATCGAACTTGAGGTTCCAGAGGTCTATAGAAATAATTTAGGCCGCTATGTAAGTGTTCTTCGGTCGTTAGCGGTTGCCGAGCCGAGTGGTAATCGTCACGCAAGGTTAGAGCTTCTCTCGAGGCAGCTTGAAGACCCTGTTACTGCACCACGAGCAGCATTACGACTTGAAGCTATTGGGAAAGAAGCAATCGGCACTCTTCGTGAGGGGCTTGAATCAACAGATGCGGAGGTGCGTTTTGTCTCGGCCGAAGCGCTTGCATATCTCGGAGAGTCACTTGCGGCCGAAAGACTTGCAGAGGCGTCTCGTGACCTGAGAAGTGCTCGCCCGAAAGCATTAGCTGCACTCGCAATCTTAGATGATGCGAATGGAATCGATGCACTTCGTTCCCTTCTCAGTAGTCGTAGTGCAGAAACTCGTTACGGTGCGTTTCGTGGTCTTTCTATGATCGATGCTAGTTTGCCAGACATTCGTGGAGACATGCTCGGCGAAGCATGTCGGCTTCATGTTATTGATGTTTCCGGGGAACCTCTGATTCATGCTACTAGAGCGGCTCGAGCGGAGGTGGTGCTCTTTGGAGGTTCACATCCTGTGAGTGATGGGCTTCGGGTTGAAGCAGGGCCGTCAATTGTGGTTGTGGTGGAAGGAAATGGTGCGGTTGTGAACTGCTTTAAGCCAGATGAACCGGACGTCATAAAGAAAGTAGACCCTCAGGTAGAAGAGATTCTTCATGCAATTGTGGAGTGTGGAGGAGGGTATCCAGATGTTATTCAATTTTTGCAGCAGGCGGCAGCACAACGAAAAATAAAAAGTCGGCTTGCGTTTGATGCAATCCCTACAGAGTTTGACGGACGGCTCAGCGTTCCGAGGGAAGTCGTAAACAGGAACCAAGATGTAAAGGAAGAGGATGATCAAAGTGAGGGTGACGATAGCGGGGACGAGTCAGAAAGTTACTGGCCTTCTCTGTTTGACACAGCCCTGCTGGAATCCGGCGCATGATAACACTGAAAGCCCTGGAGCTTTTCGGATTCAAGAGTTTTGCTGACCGAACGAGATTTGAGTTTCCGGAAGGCATTACCGTTGTTGTTGGTCCAAATGGCTCAGGAAAATCGAATGTAGTAGATGCAATCAAGTGGGTGCTTGGTGAGCAATCTGTTCGTAATCTCAGGGGCAAGGCGTCCACTGATGTCATCTTTGCTGGTTCAGCAGCAAGAAAAGCACTGAATGCTGCTGAAGTGTCCCTTATCTTCGACAATACTACTCGCGAACTGCCCGTCGAATCAGATGAAGTTCGAATTATGCGGCGGGTTTATAGAAGTGGAGAGAGTGAATACCTCGTCAATGATGGTATCAGCCGTCTCCGAGATATTCGCGAGATCCTCAGTGGCACAGGTGCAGCAACAGACTCATATAGTGTTATTGAGCAAGGTCGAGTGGATGCCCTGCTGGTTGCCTCTGGTAAGGAGCGACGAGCCGTTTTTGAAGAGGCTGCGGGGATTACAAAATTTCGAACACGTCGGGCCGAGGCTATTCGGCGTTTGGATCGAACAGAGCAGAATCGTCAGCGGCTAGCAGATATTGTGGGCGAGGTCGCATCTCGCTTAGATACGGTCAAAAAACAGGCTGGGCGGGCCCGGCGATGGAAGCGGATGACAGAAAGGTTGCAGGCGCTACGGTTTGCTGCAGCATCTGCTGACCTTGTTGGCGTGAATACTGTGCTAGAAGAGGTGTCACTATCAATCAAAGAGGCGCAGCAACGGTCTGAAGCGGCTCGGGCTGAAAAAATATCCGCTGAAATGGAAATTCAGAGTCTCGAAGAACAGCAGAAGGAGATTGACCCAAAGCTCACGGCGATTCAAGAAGACTTAGCAGCCGATCGGGAAAATGTTGCTGCGATGGAAGCCAGACGTGAGGCCTTGCGAGTGCGTTGTGTTGATGTAGAGGAAGAATTCGCGTCAGCTGTCAGTTCTGTTCGTACGACTGAGGTCCAACTGCAGTCGACGTATCAGGCAATTGATGTGATTCAGGCTGATTGCAGTTCAGCATCTGCCGATTTGCAGCACGTTGAAGGTGAGTTGCGCCAACAAGAGAAGGCAATTGTAGGTTCGCGTGAAGATGCTCAATCAGCTCAAAGGCGGCTGTCAGAGTTGCGGAATACCAAAGAGCGGCAGTCACTTGATCATCAAAAATTTGAGGCTGTCGTCATTCAGCGAAAAGGTGAAGCGAAGGCGGCTTTGGATGCGGTCGAGCGAAGTCAAAACGAGTTAGATAAGTCATGGGCCTTAGTTCATCGTTTGGAAGAAAGTGCTGCATCACTCGAAGGCACGGTCGATGTTCTCGGCCAACGCCGTGTGGAATTACAGTCTCGGCATGATCAGCTTGATGTCGAACAGCAAAGTGCTACGCAGAAAGTCGAACAGGCTTGGCAGAACCTCGCTGAGAGGCAGGGCCGACTTGAGTCACTTCGTGATCGTCAGAAATTACTTGAAGATTTAATTACCTCTCATGAAGGTGTCTCTGAGGCCACTCGCCAGGTGCTCGATCGTTTTGCCGACGACATACCCGGTTTGTGCGGCCTGCCAGCTGATCTCATCGTTGCCAACAGTCAATGGGCTGGCCTTGTCGACATAGCGGTTGGAGTGCTTGGTCAGCGGCTTGTTGTGGAACGCCTCTCAGACATGCTTGACTGGTATGAACGCTGGCAGAATTCTTCATCTGCCCAGGGACTGGCCTCGACAAGTGGCCGTGTCGGTTTTCTCGCGGTTGACAAGTTGCCTGAGCCTCCTTCATTGAACCTGTTAGAAATTTTTGGTGAGGGTGAGACTGGTGTCGTTGGCAGGCTTGATGATCTTGTTTCAGATGAGTTCGAAGAATCAAGTACGGGTGAGCAACACCCTGCACTTGATTCAATTTATGAATATGGGCCAGAGCCGCTTCACAAGAAGGCAGCACCGCAGAACGACGGGACTGATGTAAGCGATCTATTGAAGAGGCGGCTGCTTGGTCGGGTCTGGATTGTTGAATCAATTAACGTGGCGCGGCGGGTCATCGAACGCATGCCCCCCGGTTTGGTTTTTCTAGATCGAGCAGGTAGTTGGCTTTCGAGTGACGGCGGATTTGAGGCGGGCGCAAGCGGAGCTGGCGCAGGGCTTGTTTCTCGCCACAGCGAATTGCGTACTGTGAAAATAGACCAGCAGACGGTTTTGGTAGCAGTGCGCGATGCCAAGCTTGAATTGCAGAATTGTCAAAAGAAGCTTGAAGATTTACGGGAAGAACAGAAACGTCTTGTTGCTAAACAGCATGAATTAGCAGAATCGATAGCATCGAGTAGGGGCGAGCAGCAGCGGTTTCAGCGAGAAATGCTCGTAGCTCGTAGTCAGGTTGACAAACAGCAGCAGTCGTTGCACGAAGCAGAGTCTCAAGCAGTGGAAGCAGCTGATGCTGTTCGTTCTGCTGCAAGCGAGAGTGGAAAGCTTTCGGCAGAGATTAGCAGAACAGACAAGACGCTCGGGGAGGTGGAATCAAATCTCGAGTCACTCGGCCAGTCGCACGAGCAGGTCCTTGAGCGAATCGAAGAGTTTCGCGACCAGTTGTCCATCTGTAGAGAGCGTGTAGCAGGGCTTGAGGCAACTATCATTGCTAAGCAGGCTGATAAAACTCGGCAGGAAGCAGAGTTGGCTACGGCGGTGTCAAAGGAGAAGGCCGTCAAGGAAAGGGTGTCTCGTATTGAACTCGACTTGCTTGTCGCCGGTGATAGATATGCAGAAGCCTGCTTGTTGGCGGAGCGATCGGCTCGACTGGTCTCAACGCTAGTTAGTCAGCGAATGGCAATTCGTAGTGCTGAAAAGAAAGCTACAAATGTTCTTGATGGTGCTCGTGAAACTCTTCAGGACTGTAGCTCAATTAGCCATGCTGCTGATCTGAAGAAGGAAACGGCTATGCATCAGCGGACACGTGTCTTGGAGCGATTGCACGATGACTATGGAATCGACCCAGTGGCTGACTTACCACGTCCGGCAGAGGCCGACTCCGAAGGAAATGCAATTGAAGTTCCTGAAGACCGTGAAGAACTGGATGGCACAATAGAAGAAACGAGAAGAAAGCTTGGCACTGTGGGGTCGGTGAACCTCGAGGCGCTGGCGGAATCAGAAGCCCTCGCGGAACGATTAGCTGGCCTTGAGTCTCAACTTGTTGATGTCACTGATGCAAAACATTCAGTTGAAAAATTAATTGATCGTATTGACGAAGAGAGCCGTCGTCTGCTCGGAGAGACTATCGAAAAAGTAAGAGCCGAATTTTCAGTGCTTTTTGAGCGGCTTTTTGGAGGGGGGCAGGCAGATATTATTCTTGATCCAGAGATCGATCTTCTTGAAACCACAGTTGAAATCATGGCACGGCCGCCTGGAAAGGAGCCACGCAATATTTCATTGTTATCTGGTGGAGAGAAGACAATGACCTGCGTTGCACTCTTGCTCGCAATTTTTCAATCACGCCCCAGTCCTTTCTGCGTGCTCGATGAGGTGGACGCTGCGCTTGATGAAGCGAACGTCGACCGGTTCGTTGGGGTATTACGGGATTTCCTATCGTCAACCCAGTTTATCGTCGTTACGCATTCGAAAAAGACGATGGCAACCGCTACTACTTTGTACGGCGTCACCATGGAGGAATCTGGTGTGTCGAAGCGGGTGGCTGTGCAATTTGAGTCAAATTCATCTTCTGTACAGCCGAAAGCGGCCTGAATGGCGGCCTTACCAAAATCTTCCGGAAGAACGGCTCAAGTCTCACGACATGAAATTTCGATCTAACCTCTTGGACGGTCATGTTTGCTGAAACTGATTCACTGTGAAGCAGATTTCTCACACATGAAGCAGGGGGGGCCTGCAAGTCATAGTATTCACCGATCTGAAGATGAAAGTCTTTGGTTTGTGAGGCGGAATGCTTTGGCTTGACTTCTCTTTGTTTTCACCGCCCCTGTCGGAAAGTGGCGACGCGGCCAAACCGACAGATGTGCCGCGTCGGGGGGGCTGTGTTCGCTACTCTTTACGAGTAATGGGCTGGCCGAAAATGAGTTCGGACACGAAGACAAAATGGAGTCTAGTAATGAAGGTGTTTACGACAGGCCAGGTCGCGAAGATCTGTAAAGTTGCTCCGCGAACCGTGAGTAAATGGTTCGACTCGGGACGGCTTAAAGGATATCGCATTCCAGGATCGCAAGATCGCCGCATTCCACGCGAATATCTTATTAAGTTTTTGAAAGAGCACGGAATGCCTTTGGGCGACTTGGAAGACGAGGCCATGGCCAAAGTCTTGCTCGTCGGACAAGATCAACTGCTCATTGAAAATCTCAAGAGGCACTTGCCCGTAGAAAATTCTTTCAAGATACAGGTTGCTGCCAGTGGCTTTGAGGCTGGTATACAGGCCGAAAGTTTTCACCCGGATTGTATTGTGGTCGATTATGCAATCGGTCGAATTGATGCTCAGCAAATCTGTCAGAATCTTCGCCGGAATGCTGAGTATTCAGAGACAATTGTCATTGCTTTGCTCCCCGATGATGGGTCGCAGATAACAGTTGACAGAAACCATGTGAATGAGAGTTTTAAGAAGCCGTTTGATGTGGCTTTACTCGCTGAGAGACTCAGGACACTCATCGGTTCACGAAAAGAATTGGTATAAGAAGTTCTACTAGATGACTCCATGCAGGGGGTCGGCAGTCTGAAGAGGCCGCCGACCCCCGTGTGTTTAAGGAGTCAAATGGGTATGCTTCAATCGATGGATAAGCACATGCAACCCGTTAAGATGATTGATGTTGGCCACAAATTGGTAACGGTACGGACTGCAGAAGCTTCAGGCTCTCTCTTGCTGCAGCTGAAGACGCTTGATCAGATTCGTGCTGGCGAGCTCGCTAAAGGGGATGCGATCAATACGGCACGAGTTGCTGGAATTATGGCTGCGAAGCGGACAGCCGAATTTGTACCACTCTGTCATCCTTTGCCGCTCGATGCTGTTGACGTTGACATACGCTTTGAAAAAGGTGGTGACGGCCGTCGGGCGGCTGTAACAGCTACCGCGAAGGTCGTTACGAGTGCGAAAACAGGTGTGGAGATGGAGGCGTTGACGGCTGTCGCAGCTGCTCTTATGACCCTGTATGACATGGCAAAATCGATTGACCGAGAAATGGTGATCAGCGATATCCAGCTCGATACAAAAACAGGTGGGAGTCGAGGCAATTATGTGAGGTCCGATGGTGCAGCTGCGCCTTCGGAATGAGTAGACTTTGTACCCTGTTGAGATCGGTAGGATTCGGCAAGAATAGGCTCGAGTTCGTCTACGAAATCCCGTACATCCTTGAATTCGCGATAAACACTAGCGAAGCGTACGTATGCCACTTGGTCAAGATGACGGAGAAGTTCCATGAGTCGTGCACCAAGAACGCCACTGGGAAGCTCGCTTTCGTAAGCTCCATAGAGTTCTGTTTCAAGTGTTGTGATCACCCCTTCGATATCATCTTCCGTAACGGGTCGTTTCCAACATGCTTTCGCAAGACCTCTTTTGATTTTATCCCGGTCAAAGGGTTCTTTTTCACCGTCTTTTTTCACAACAGCAAGAAATTGCCGTTCGAACCGCTCGTATGTTGTGAATCTTTTCTTGCAACTGAGGCATTCTCGACGGCGGCGTATGCTCGCACCGTCATCACCAGCTCTCGAGTCTATGACTCGGTCATTGTCAGAACGACAGAATGGACAACGCATTAAAAATTCCTCGTAAGGCGAGGCTTATCAAAAAACAACTAAATGAGTATGGACTAAAATTATTTTATTTTTATTCAGAAACCGGATTGTGGGTCGGATTATCTTGTAATTGCCTTGACAGTTTCCAATCTCGTCGCTGCCGTGAACTTGGGATATTCATTGCTTTTCGATATTTGGTGACTGTTCTACGTGCGACAGTGATGCCCTGCTTCGCAAGTTCCTCAACTAGTTCATCATCACTAAATGGCTTTTCTTTGGATTCGTCGAGGACAATCTCTTGAAGCTTTTTACGAACTGCGTCCCAGGCAACTTCACCGCCGTCGGCGTTTACCGTGCCACCAACAAAGAATTTCCGTAGTGGGAAAAGTCCTCGTGGTGTCTGAAGCCATTTGTCGTCAACAGCACGGCTCACGGTGGTGACATGCATACCTATACGATCAGCAATTTGTTGCATTTTCAGCGGCTCGATCGCTTCTGGACCCTCACTAAAAAAGCGAGTTTGGTGATCAACAATAGCCTGTGCCGTTTTGAGTAGGGTGCCTCGTCTTTGCTCAATGGCCTCTATAAGCCATTGCGCAGAATTGATTTTCCGTTTGATATATTCCCTGGTCTGAGCGTCCGTATCAGAAGATTGTAGAATTCGCCTATACGTTGGGCTAATGCGAAGGCTTGGCAGGTCAACGTCTTCAAGCCGAACTTTCCATGTGCCATCGGTTTGCTGTTCAGCAAAGACATCAGGTTTTACAGGTGGTACAAGGGGCGTAGTGAAGATCGCGCCGGGCTTCGGATCAAGACTGTGCAGAATGTCACGAAGGTTTTCGATTTCTTCGATCGTAAGTCCCGTTTTGCGCTCAATTAGCGGGAGTCGGTTTGCCGCAAGATTTTCAAGATGATCCTGAATGAGTTGTCGAATGTGCGCAGCATAAGCCACTTCGTCTGGAACCTGCAGGAGGAGGCACTCTTTGAGATCACGGCCGCCGACACCTCGCGGATCCATGCTTTGCACGATATGAAGACCTGATTCAAGGAGTGATTTTTGTTCTTTGAAGAAAGCTTCCTTGTCTTCGACCAAAGACTGTCCAGTTGAGTCTGTTGGTGGAGCATCCACGAGTTCGTCAAGAGGCATTGGTAGGTATCCATTTGCATCAAGATTAAAGATGACTTTATCGGCAGCTTTCTGAATTTCCGGCGATGTTTCGTAATTAGCCAACTGGTCATGGAGATGGTTGAAGAGGGTCTCAGGGCGATCTTCCATGTTCGCAATCGTGTCAAAATAGCGATCGGAGGTTTCCTCGCTTCGGCCTGCTGAAGGCCGTCGTCTATCTTCGTCAGTATCTGGATATTCGTTTGACCAATCGTATGACCGCTCAAAGTCGTCTTTGTTCGCATGTTCCTGGTCGACGACAAGGGGTTGTTCAGAAGCTGTTGTTTGTGCTGCCTCTGTGGGAGTCTCAACAGGAGCGTTACTATCGATCTCAGGCTCAACTAATTCGAGCGTTTCATTATTTTGGATTTCCTGTTCGATTCGCTCTTCCAGAGCCAGTAGCGGGAGTTGAAGGATTTCCATGGACTGGATCATTCGGGGCGAAAGCACTTGCTTTTGCGCCATCCGCATCTCCTGACCAAAAGACATCCGCATCGACATGGGGTTACCGCTTGCTAAGAATATGGTGGTGTACACTCGTGTCGACCGAGTCGACGACGACTCTTCAAGCATACCATTCCTGATATCTTTCAGGATGAACCAATTGATACCTGAATTCTCAAAATGGCTGTCGGCTTGCGATAGCATCAGCCAGCATGTCTCGATTTGCTTGTTCTAGAGAGGCTCCTACCGTCAGCCCCCGGGCGAGACGGGTGATCGTTATTGGAAGTCCGGCGAGACGGGTCGCGATAGCGAGTGCCGTGCCATCCCCCTCAACATTTGGGGTTGTGCCCATGATGACTTCATGAATCACGCCTTCTTTGAGTCGAGCCACAAGTTTGTTGATCGATAATTGTTCCGGGCCAACTCCATCGAGGGGGGATAATCGTCCTTGTAGAACGTGATAGACCCCGCGAAAACTGCCCGCCTGCTCTATCGCGAGAAGGTCTCGCACCTGTTCAACAACACACAAGACGTTTTGATCGCGGCGAGGATCCTTGCAGATGTCGCATTCCTCATTTTCTGAAAGGTTGAAGCAGGTTTTACATGGTCTCAGATTTTCTTTAACAGCTCGGATACTTTCGGCAAATTCGAGCGCCTCCTCATTGGGCATTTTAAGAACATGGTAAGCAAGCCGCTCAGCACTCTTTTTACCGATACTTGGGAGACTGGCAAAAGCATCGATCAATCGACTGATCGGCGAATTCGATTGAGCCATTATGTTGCTCCGCTTTCTTCCGTATTGGTTTCTTCTGCTTCACCCATGTCTTGGTGCGAGTTGACTGGCTTTCTTGGTGGATCAACTTTTCGAATGGCCGCATCAAAGGTTGTCAGGGCATGACTTACAAGTGGGTTCTGTACGGTCTCTTTAAGAAGACCGGCAGAAGATATGACCGTTTTCTTAGACGGCGTTGATTGTTTGCTGGACGAGCCATTCTGAGCAGGAATAGACCCCGAAGAATTTGTGGTTCCTTTTTCCTGAAGAACAACTGAATAACGGCAGGATTGACCCGTGAGGGTTTCCAATGCGCTTTGAAACTGTTTGGTGATTTCATTCCGACTCAGGAAAGCAGTTGCGGATCCTGCCGATGCCGGGAACTCGATCTTGAAATGGCTTGCCTCTTGTGAGACTGAGGCGGCCATGGCAGCAAAGTCGCTGGCAAGCCCCCCAACTAGTTCTCCTGCATTTTTCCAGATGACGAGTGGCTCAGCGCCTACGCTGGGCGTAGTTGTTTTGTCTGCTGTCCAGGAGTTTGGCGTTTTTGCTTTGACGCTTGAAGAGGTCGCGGGTGCGGTTTGATCCGCCTTGTCGGCTTTTTGGTTAGTTGTTGGCGTCAGCTTTTTTTTTTCGTGCCGAAGTGGTTGTTTTTTTTCTTCGGTTGGTTGTATTCCTGAAATTATCTCACTGAGATTGTCGAGATCTTCAAGTGCGGCAAGACGAACAATTGCCATTTCGGCAAGAACGGTTGTGTGCGTGCTCAGCCGCATTCGTGCAAGTGAATGATCAATGATCTGAAGCATGGCAAGCATAGTTGCTGTTCCCGCTTGCTTGCCAAGTTCTGCAAAGTCGACACCACACGAAGTGCTGCCGATAAATGTTTCAGGCCCACAGCCTACGCTAGCAACTAAGCAATTACGGAGAGCGGTGAGCAGTTGTTCAAGTACTCCTCCAGCATCAGCTCCCTGTGTAAGGCACTCGTGGAGTGCAGATAGCGCCGCAGGAGAGTCTCGGTTGATAAGTGCTTGAGCAAGTTCACCAACTTTTTCATCTTTGCCCGTCCCGGTAATAGCATGAACATCTTCAAGCTCAATGTTCTTCTTATCACCAGCTGCGATTCCAAAAAGTTGCTCGAGTAGGGACTGGCTGTCTCGCATGCTACCAGCTGCTCGTCGAGCAATGAGTTCAAGTGCAGCAGGTGCGACTGTCAGGCCTTCACTCTCGACTATTTGTGCAAGGCGTTGTGCGATGGCGACCGTATCAACAGACTGAAAGTCAAATCGCTGACACCGAGACAAAATGGTAATAGGTAGTTTCTCTGGCTCTGTGGTGCAGAGTACAAATTTCACATGAGGTGGCGGTTCCTCGAGGGTTTTCAAGAGTGCGTTGAACGCCTCTCTAGTTAGCATGTGAACTTCGTCAATAATGTATGTCTTGTGGTTGCCGTTCGCTGGCCTTACAGCAACGTTCTGTCGCAGTTGACGAATTTCATCGATTCCTCGGTTACTCGCTGCATCGATTTCAATTACATCCACGTCTTGTCCAGCGGAAATCGCCTGACAGCGTTCACAAAGATTGCAAGGTTCACCGGATTTCCGATTGGTGCACTCGAGTGCTTTGGCGTAGATGCGAGCCGCACTTGTTTTCCCAACGCCTCGGGCACCGGTGAAGAGGTAGGCGTGGCCAACGCGGCCGGAATCGATCGCTCCGGCAAGCCCGCGAGCAACATGTTCTTGACCAATTAAATCAGCGAATTGCTGTGGCCGATACCGGCGAGCAACAACCTGATAGGCAGCCGGATCAGCCATTGCACTCACTGATTTGGATAAAAAATGAAAAAACGCATTTGACGGGGGTTTCAAAGCCCTTATTGCGCAGGAAAATCTGCGAATCAGAGCGACTGCCGATGAGAGGCCCACCGCACAAAGAGACGACTGCTTATGGCTGCTGCGGTTAAGCCCTGACCAGGTTCGCAGGCCTCCATCGCAGGGGCCCCTCATCGGCCTCCGCTCTCACTAAGTTTTACGTCCTTCTCGCGGTTCGGTAAAGGCTGCTACATTCCTGACATGGCTTCCCCCATGATGCAACAATTTGAGGCAGCGAAGGCCCGTTGTCCGGGCGCTCTGGTACTGTTCCGGATGGGGGACTTTTATGAACTTTTCGGAGACGATGCAAAACGAGCAGCGGAACTACTTGACCTCACTCTGACCAGTAGAGACAAGGGACCAAATGCAACCCCGATGGCCGGCTTTCCACACCATCAGCTAGATCCACAACTCGTGAAACTTGTTGCGGCTGGGGAACACGTCGCAATTTGTGAACAAATAGATGACCCAAAAACGACGAAAGGTCTTCTGCGGCGTGAGGTGACGCGGATTGTTACTCCTGGGATCGCTTCAGATGAATCGTTGCTTCAGCCTGATAGAGCAAACCATCTTGTAGCGATTGCGCCGGAGGCTCTTCTGTCACAAGAGAATTCTGGCAAAGAATTGTCTGAGCGTGACGCGACTATTGGAATTGCATGGATCGATGTTTCGGTTGGTCGCTTTCAAGCAGCAGTTCGAAATCTTGAAGAATTAAAAGATCATCTGTTGAGGCTTGATGCATCTGAGATACTTTGTAGTGAACGGGATCGGTCGTTTATAGAAAAAATCCTTGCTGAATCTGGAATCAAAACAGTATTGACTGTACGGCCTGAATGGTGGTTTGAGGATAAGCAGGCTGAAGCAAAGGTGACCTCGGCAATTGGTAGCCTTCGTTTCGATGGGCTGGGATTTAATCTACCGGAAGAACAGTTGGCACTCACTGCGGCTGGAGGAATCCTTGCATATCTCGATGAAAATGAACCGGCAGCAATCGGTCGTATTAAGACTCTTGCAGCCTGGAGGTCGGGATCACGGATGGAAATTGATGAAGCAACTCGGCGGAGTTTGGAACTTATACGAGGATCTTCGCAGTCTGGACATCGTCGAGATGGTTCGCTGGCTGGTGTCTTTGGAAAAACGCGTTCGGCTATGGGGAGCCGGCTTCTGGTCGATTGGCTGAGTGCTCCGTTGGTTGAGAAAACTGCAATTGATGAACGAATAGACGCAGTCTCCGTTCTTGTGGATCACCCCGGTATTGCTAGTCAACTGACAGCAACACTTCAGGGCGTCGGTGATATTGAGCGATTGATAGGACGTGTAATGTCAGGTCGAGCAGGACCGCGAGACATTGAGCGAATCGGTCACGTCACAAAGATTCTACCGGAATTAATCACATTGCTTGGTAAGGCGGGTGCACTTGTGGCAACAGATGCCCCCAACGGGTCTACGCTACTGGCTAATTTCGGTGATCATCTTGATCCGTGTTTCGATCTTTCAAAGAAAATTATGGCAACGCTTCGTGATGGCTGTCCGACGTTTGCTCGTGATGGTGGTTTCATCCGGCCAGGATTTGATAGTCGCTACGATGAGTTCGTCGAACTCGCGACAGGTGGAAAGGCGTGGATTGCGAAATATCAAGCCTCAGAGAGTGAGCGGACGGGCATTCCAAGACTGAAGGTCGGGTTTAACCGTGTATTTGGATTCTTCCTGGAAGTTGGTCGAGGATATTCAGACAAAGTACCTTCCGAATATGTTCGTAAGCAGACCGTGAAAAATGCTGAACGATATACGACACCAGAACTTGATGAACGGCAGCGACAAGTTCTCGGTGCCGAGGAAGAAGGTGTTCGTCGTGAACTTGAACTTTTTGAGGACTTGCGAAATTTTGTAGCACATCATCGGGAGCGTCTGGATAATGTCGCGGAGCAGGTAGCAACAGTTGATGTACTTTTGACCTTTGCGGATGTGGCCAGGTCGCGTCGATGGGTTCGGGCTGACATTTCTAATGACTCGGTACTTGCTATCGATCAGGGGCGACATCCAGTACTTGAGCAATTGTTGCCTGCAGGCACGTTGGTGCCGAATGATCTGGCGCTTGTTGGGAGACGTGCGGAGGGTGCTGGTGAGAATTCTCTTCCTTCGATCTTGTTAGTTACCGGACCAAATATGGGTGGGAAAAGCACGTTCATCAGGCAGGCCGCGTTACTCGCAGTCCTGGCTCAGGCCGGCTCATTTGTGCCGGCAAAGGCAGCGAGGATTGGAATAGTTGACAGATTATTCGCCCGAATTGGGGCTGGTGATGATCTTGCCAGCGGCGCGAGTACGTTTCTTGTTGAAATGTCACAGACAGCACGTATTCTCAACAGGGCCACTGAGAAAAGCCTGGTGATTCTGGATGAGGTTGGCCGGGGTACAAGCACATTCGACGGTCTCGCTTTGGCTCAGTCTGTCGTTGAGTACCTCTATAAAAAGCTGTATTGCAGGACTTTATTTGCAACGCATTATCTTCAGCTTGCAGCGCTCGAGAAATACTCAGGCGTCGCGAATGCCAAGGTTCTTGTCGAACAGCATGAAGGACAACTGATTTTTCTTCATCAGGTTACTTCAGGTGCGGCAGATAAAAGTTGGGGAGTGCATGTCGCCAGGCTTGCTGGTGTTCCCGATGCTGTTATTAATAGGGCCAGGGATCTGTTACTCGCATACGAAGCTGGTGGAACACAGAAGTCTCCAAAAGCAAAACGTTCCCACGGTTCAAGCGAAGGACAGTCACTTTTATTTGACTAATTAATGGCGGCCGACGTGAGGCTTTGAGTCGAAGTGGTGGCGGATAGTATTCAGTATCGCAGCCGATATGTTTTCCTGTGTCACCGTTTGAAGTGCCTGCCAACCCGGGACTGCATTGACTTCAAGTACCCATGGTGATCCATCACTGCCAGGTAATATGTCAACGCCAGCAATGTTGGCACCAAGTGCATGAGCAGCTAAATGAGCGAGTTGGAGCCATTCTTTCGGCGGAGTAAATGATTCAGCTCGTCCGCCACATGAGATGTTTGTCCGCCATTCGCCGTCTGCGGCAACTCGTCTCATTGCAAATGCCTCAGAACCAACAACAAGAATACGTGCATCCCAACCAGCATTGGCAATGTGCTCTTGGGCTACGGCCACACCAGCTTCAGAAAAAAAAGGAGGAAGCTGTTTTGTGTCTCCTTCAAACAGGACAAGTCCTTGACCATTGGACCCAAAAATAGGCTTGAGCACCGCAACGCCACCGAATTCATCAGCACAACTTCTGAGGTCCGTAGATGATTGGACAATCGCTGACCGGGGAACGGGTATTCCAGCATCCATGAGCCGTGTCGTTGTCACATATTTATCAATAGCTGATTCCAGAGATTTGGGATTGTTGAGTACGACGCTCCCTCTATTGGAAAGTCGTGCAAGCATGTCCATGCGGCTGATGACCTGCTCGAGTGTTCCTGCAGGCATGGTGCGGACCAAGATTGCATCTGCGTTGTGAAGAGAAGCCGGACGAAAGCGTTCCCCCTGCCTATCAGCAAAGGATCCTATTGTCCCCCAGTCGATTACAGAGCAGCAGATGTTTTGGGAAGAGCACGCCTTAAGAAGTTCGGCGACATGCCAACTCTTGGCCGACCCTAGTATGGCGAGCGACGAAAGCATTATGGGATTAACCGGTAGCTAAGAAAGATTTTTCAACGATCTCTGGTGATATAAAACCAAATTGGTGGTGACGACCGGAGTCAAGGTTTCTCAATTCGAGTATCGCTGGTGCAAAGAGGCCTGGATCAAGTGCGTAGAAGTCTTGGTTTGCCTGTTTGAACAAATCAGAAAATGATTCACCATGAAGATTTGAGTAGCTGCTGACAGCATGAGGACCAATAGCCTCTAAGCTGTCATCGTCACCGACTACATCAAGTCGTACGACACTGCCGTAAAGAATCGCATCGTTTGCGCAGCCAATTGCGTGGAGTGATCCTTGTATTTCAGGCGGAAGGGGGGCGGTCCCAGTGCCTCGAACAATGCGTTCTAAATCAAAACCACGCTCGTGAAGTTGGTGAAGCGCTGTTTCGAGCGATCGAGCAATGACCTGGACCATTCCGGCCGGACTCTTTGTGGCGGCGACAAGTAGTGTAATAGCGTGAGTAGGGAGACCGGTTAGGGAGGCGAGTTCATGGCAGACAGTTTCTGGAGGCAGTCGATTCGTTTCGAGTAAACCGACCGTTGTTTCCGGTTGTTCTCGACGACCAATCGTTTCAAAAAGTTTTTCTTTTCCGATTGCCGCGCGAATTGGTCCACTTGCCATCGCTTTGAAGTTCTCATGATCAATCTGCCAGCCTGCATACTGCGAGGCAAGGCAAGCGGATACGGGATCGTTCGAATGTACCTGAACAAGGGGCCACGGGCACTCCGGCCAGATATCTGGAAGAGACAGTGAGCTACTATTGGAATTCAATTCGGTTTTCCCGCGGCCACCCATTGCGACGTCAGCCATAATGACGCCGAGTTCCGCTGTTCCTTGAGCTTCCACACCACAATCAAGTATTCGTGTGCCAGAACAGTCAACGATAGCTGCCAGGTGTTTTTCTGGAGAGGCAAGAAGCCCACGAAGGCATAATGCTGCACCATCACTCAGTGACTTTACCGCAGGTGAAGAGCTACTTGTTGGAGTCTCTGTATTATGCAACAGGGAATGATATGTTAAGAGGAAGTTGGTGACAGTGAATGCGAAATGGCCGGTGTGGAAATACATGTCTCGACCACGCGTTTATCAAGACGGTATTTTGATTGGCCGCGAATGAAGTCGTGCCGTGCCTAGTATTAGTGTACACCGATTGTTCTTATTTTTCCGGAGATTGTTGTGCCAAGCCTTACGGTGGAAAATTACATCAAAGCGATATATCAAATCTCTGTCCAGCAGGATAAGAAGCCTGTGACCACCGGACAATTAGCTACAGCTCTTGGGGTGGCACCGGGCACTGTGACGAGCATGCTGAAGACGCTGAACACTGCTGGCCTCGCTCGCCACACTCCATATGAAGGTGTTTCGCTGTCACGGACAGGCCAGGTCCTTGCTTTACGAATGATTCGTCGTCATCGACTCATTGAACAGTTTTTAGTGCAGACGCTTTCAATGAATTGGGATGAGGTGCATGATGAGGCTGAGCATATGGAGCATGCCGTCAGTGATCTGCTCGTAGACAGGATCGATGAATACCTCGGAAGACCTGAGGTTGATCCGCATGGCGATCCGATTCCTCGGGGCACGACTGCATCTATTCCAGAGAGAATGAATGAGTATCACACGCTGTCGACTTTCCCGACAGGTGTTACTTTTCGAGTGACTCGAGTTCTTGATCAATCACCCGTTTTCTTGAGATACCTCGCAGAAACTGGATTAGTTCTTGGCTCGAGTGGTCATGTCGAGGAAACGGGGAATCCTACAGGTGTACTCTATATTCGAGTCAGTGATTCTATCGTTGCCCTTGCACGTGACGCTGCAAGCAATTTGCTCGTTGAAGAAGTCACTATTCCATAATCGCTGTGTTTTCCCAGGATGCCGATTGGCCGAAGCATTCATCGACCTCGATACGAATGTTTCTAGTCTGTGAATAGTTGTTTCGTTTTAGGGTATGGATCAGTTCGTTCCCGATCCACTCTGCCAGCAATTCGGCGGTAGTATTGGCAAGAGGAAGGAGCCTGCATTCGTCAGCGGGGAAAACCCACCGTCGTTCTCCAAACGTTACGAGAACTTCCTCTTGTCCCCTTTCGGTTTGCGTGGTGACTTGAAGGAAAGTGTTCTCTGTTGGGAGTAGCATGCAGTGGTCGAGCTGGGAAATGATTTTGCTAAGCGTGTCCCTGAGGAAAATGAAATCGATGACCATTCCGTGGTTGCCTAGGACTCCTGAGACGGAGCAGGCAACAGTCCAGTTGTGGCCATGCACGGCCTCGCAGATGGCGTCCGTGAGAGTAATAAAGTGGCCAGCTGAAAAAACATGTACTGCTTTTTTCAAAGATACGGAATAGGATTCTGTCATTTGAATTGGTCTTTAAAAGAGTTCGTGGAACGTTGAATTCCAAAGATGAACATATAATGCGGCCGCAACAAGGTCAGCAGTGGTGCCGGGGTTTATACGGCAGGGGTGACGAAGACGCCAGTCAAACGCCTCGATGGCGGTTGTGCGATTGTCATGAGGTAATTCAAGTAGCAGGGTAGCCTCTGATGAGATCTGTTCGGCTTTCTTTCTCCCGTGTCGACGGATGATGAGTGAGTCGGGTGTGCGAGCGAGTTGGGCAAGTGCTGTGAAAATAATTGATTGTTCCCACGCCGCGCCATGTAACTCGTTGTGTTGTAAATCAGATACTAGGCCATCCCATAATGATTGGTAGCCCGAGGCCCATAGAGCAGCGATGCTGTCTGTTGGTTCTGTTGTGGCCGCATATTGCATGGCTTGTTGAATTGATTCAGGAGCTGGGCCACGAATGTCATACGAGTCACGTTTGCTTAGTGATTCCGCTGTCGAAAGTTTGATCGCATCGTAGATGTTCAGTGAGTCTTGAGTAGTACACCGTTCGATTGCGGTATCCGCATCGGCTGCCCTTAAAGAATTGCCTGGTGATGTGCTGGCAGCAGCGAGAGGAGAAATTGCAATAATAATTCCTAGGTTCGCATTCGATCGGGTCTTTGATTGTGAACGGGTGACAGCATCCTTAATCATTTTCCCAAGCGAAGTTGTTTTCCCTTGGTCTAAGGCGGGCACCATCGCAAGTGCTGCATTGCAGAGGTCATCATAAGACAGGTCAGTGAAGTTCTTATCAGGGCTGACGTTGCCAGGTTTGCGTGCGGTTGCCTCCAGGATGCTCGCTACCGCGGCGCACCAGCCGGGAGTCAGACGGGGGGGCCGAGGCAGCAGTTTCCGACTGATTGCCACAGCCGCTTCAAGAAGTGTCAAATTGGCGGGTAGTTCGGTCATTTTCACTGAGTTTTTAGCCACACGGACCTTCGGAATATGAAACAATTAGGTGCGTAGCTGAAGGCTTGTGGACCGTTTTGGTGGCCCTAGGACTGTTGGCGTGGCGACTGGAGCAGCAGACTCAAGAGTGCCTTCCTAGAAAAGGATAGTATCGGTGGCTAAAAAATCTGAAATAACGATTGGACCAGAAGCATTTATTAATCGGGAATTAAGTTGGCTCGAGTTTAATCTACGAGTTCTTGAGGAAGCTGAAAATGAGGAGAATCCGCTGCTGGAACGGATGAAATTTCTTGCCATTTTTAGCTCCAATCTCGATGAGTTCTTTATGGTCCGGGTGGCCGGTGTTCGAGAGCAAGCATTTGGTGACGGTGCACCACAGGACTTTGCAGCTGACGGTTTGACGGCTAGCGAGCAGTTGCGGGTCATAGCTGCTCGGACTCAGGAACTTGTGGCAAGGCAATATCGTTGTCTTCGGGAAAGTATTGGCCCGGCCATGCGTGAAGCAGGTTTTAATCTTCTGAGGAATGCAGAATTAAAACGAGAACAGAAGAAATACGTTGATCGATTCTTTCACGAGCGAGCGTTACCAATCCTTACACCGATGGCCTGTGACCCTGCTCATCCGTCTCCGCGGTACCATAATCGTGGCCTCTACCTTGGCACAATGCTCGAACATGAAAAAGGCTTAGGACCAAAGCAGTTATTTGCTGTTGTGCAGGTTCCTCAAGTTTTGCCGAGAGTAATTGTGTTGCCAGGGGACAATGCAGGCAATGTTTCCTTCGTGCTCTTGGAAGAATTAGTAGCAGCAAGGCTGCCGGAGCTTTTTGGTGGATTTTCTGTCAAGTCATGGACAACTTTTAGAATTACACGTGACTGCGATCAGGAGCTTCTTGAGCAAGAGTCAGATGACATGCTTAAGCTCATTGAAGAGCGATTGAAGGAACGGCAGCGGGGGCAAGCCGTGCGGCTTGAGATTGCAGCAAAGGCAGATGAGTCAATTGCTCAAAGAATAATAGATGATGAGGACTTGAGAGGATTGAGTGAGGAGCCAGGCACGACGATATACAACGAGGTCTACCGTATCGACGGCCCTCTTGATCTCACAGGGCTTTGGGAGCTCTATAAATTACCAGGTTTTGAAAAGTTTCATGACAAACCACATACACCAAGAAGGCCTCCCGCATTCCGCCAGCAGCGAGATATTTTTTCAACGGTATCTCGCGAGGATGTCTTGGTTCATCATCCGTATGAATCATTCGACCCAGTTGTGGATTTTGTCACATCTGCCGCGAGAGATCCGCGGGTATTGGCTATTAAACAAACGCTTTATCGCACGAGCGGTGATTCACCAATTATTAAAGCTCTTATGGATGCTGCAGAAGCGGGCAAGCATGTGACAGCACTTGTAGAACTGAAAGCCCGGTTCGACGAAGCAAATAACGTCAGTTGGGCCCGGCAATTGGAAAGGGCGGGCGTACATGTTGTATTTGGATTCCTTGATCTCAAGACGCATTGCAAGGTGTCACTCGTGATCCGAAATGAACGTGAGGGACTCAAGCGATACGTCCACCTTGGAACAGGTAACTATAATCCGGCGACTGCAACCTCGTACACAGACCTTGGTTTGTTTACAGCCGATGCAGATATTGCCGAAGACGCCTCCGCACTTTTCAATCTGCTTACAGGCTATTCGCAAGGTCATCAGTGGAAAAAACTTATTGTCGCCCCGAATGACCTCCACAGCCGTACGCTTGAGTTGATAGGTTCCCAAGCCGCGCTGGCTTCAGCTGGACGGCCATCAAGAATCTTTGCAAAAGTAAATTCATTAGCAGATCATCAGATCATCGAAGCTCTTTACGGTGCCAGTCAAGCAGGCGTGCCAATTGAGATTCTCTCTCGAGGTATTTGCTGCTTGCGACCCGGTGTTTCAGGCCTGAGTGAAAATATACAGGTTCGGAGCATCGTCGATCGTTTTCTCGAACACAGTCGAATATTTATATTTGGGGAGGGAGCCGATGCAGAGGTCTATCTAGGAAGTGCAGATTGGATGCCTCGCAACTTCTTTCGCAGGGTTGAAGTTATGTTTCCGGTGCTTGCAGAGCCACTCAAAGAACGTGTGCTTACGAGTATTGTTCCGACTTATATCGCTGATACTGCACGGGCAAGAAGGCTTCGGACAGATGGTGCGTACACGTGTGATACGCCAGCAAAAAAACAAACACCGCAACGGAGTCAGATTCTCTTTATGGAAGAGGCGTCTGCTATGGGTGAGACAATTACTCAACTCCCAAATCATGGAAGCAGTGTTGAAAAGAAGCAATCTTCGAGTTTAATGGGTTCCCGTGTTCCAGCCCGAAGTAATTCGTCGCATCGGCAGAACCGTTCAGGGTCGAGGAAGAGTCGGCCATAAACTAGAAGTTTTCAGAGAGTTCGGTACGCTAGAATGAAGCGTCAAACGAAGTCTGTAGAAGCATATGTGAGTAATTTGTATGTCGGATGATCACTACCAAATACTGGGAGTTTCTCGCACTGCGACATCGGAGGATATCCAGAAGTCGTACCGCGAAATGGCGCGAAAATATCATCCGGATTTACATCCTGACGATGATGCTGCAAAAGAACAGTTTAAAAAAGTGCAAACAGCTTTTGATGTGCTGAATGATCCCAGTAAACGTGAAATGTATGATCGGTACGGAAGCTCTTTTGAAGGAGTTGGAGCTGGTGGAGGAGGCGGGTGGTCGCCACAAGGTCATCAGGGCGGTTTTCAGTCTGGTGGCGAGGTCGATTTAGAAAGCTTATTTGGTGGTGGTTTTGCCGACTTGTTTGGCGGTGGAAAGCGGCGTTCAAGTCGCCCGAGACGCAGCCCTAGTGCACCAGGAGAGGATATTACGGCAAATATCCGGATTCCTTTTCAGCTGGCAATCGATGGTGGAAAAACAGAGGTTCGTTTTGATCGAGATGGTACCAATGAGACCCTTAGCATAACGATTCCTCAAGGGCTTCCTGATGGATCTCGTATGCGGTTACGTGGACAGGGAAGACCTGGTGTTGGTGGTGGCGTAGCTGGTGACCTTCTTCTCGGCGTGGGAGTTGAACCACACTCGGTATATCGCCGAGAAGGAGACGTGCTTGCAGTAAGTTTGCCAATAACTCTTTCAGAAGCTTTGGAGGGCGCAAAAGTTGATCTGCCAACTCCATGGGGAATAATTAGCTTGCGGATACCAGCCGGGACGTCTTCTGGCAAGAAGCTTCGTGCTGCCGGAATGGGGGTTCGGCATGCAAATGGTTCAAAGGGAGATCTCATTGCGGAAGTTCAGATTGTACTACCCGAGACGGATGACGAGGCTGTATCACAAGCCCTGCTGGAGGCGGTAAAGGCAGCTGAGGCGAGCTCACCAAAGGATCCTCGGGCTGCAATCAAGTGGTAACAAAACACGAAACCGATTTTCGTTTTCAGAAAAAAATACGCTTACTTCGCACGACTGACTTTCGTCGTGTCTACGCTCAACGTCAGTCTGTCGCTATCGGACCACTCGTTATGTACGGCGCACACCAAGCCACAAAGCAAAGCCATCCTAGGCTCGGTATATCTGTCTCTCGTCGCGTTGGGAATGCGGTCGTAAGAAATCAATGGAAAAGAAGGTTGCGAGAGGCGTTTCGACGAGTAAAACCCCAGTTTATTGAAAACTTTGACGTTGTAGTAATTGTTCGGGCTACTGGAAAACCAGCAATTGGTGAGAAAGCTGCACACGAAATAGAGCAACTTCTTGTAAGTTTAATAAATCGCCTCAGGCCGAAGATTAGGCATTCTGGCGAATAATGAAATGTTCACACACTTCTACTTGAAATGACTTTTTGGAGAACATAGGTGATCATCCAAGCTTTCCGTTGGTGTAGCTGGTGGCTTGTCAGACCGATCAGCTGGGCTGTGGGAAAGTTTTTAGTCGCTCTTATCTGTGTGTACCAAGTTCTTCTAAGTCCGTTGCTTGGCAAACAGTGTCGATTTCAGCCAAGCTGCAGCAGATATTTTCAGGAATCTGTCATAAAATACGGGCCACTCCGAGGAACGTGGAAGGGACTTACTCGTATATGTCGATGCCATCCATGGAATCGCGGTGGTTATGATCCGCCCTGACTGGTGGACATGGAGTCGCGTAGCCAATTCACAACAGATTTATTGGCTGCAGGAAATGTGCACAAATCAAGTTCGGCACGGGCTAGCCACTTGAATGGTTCACGAGGCTCCGGATGGATAGACGGTTTGAGGGTCCCTAAGAAGAAAACTATCTCAAAATGTCCTTCATCAGTGAATGTGCTATCAAGTTGTCGCTCGATGGAAATGTGAAGTCCGGTCTCCTCGAGGCATTCTCGTACTGCAGCACTTGAAGCACATTCACCTCCCTCGAGTTTGCCGCCAGGGAACTCATGAAATCCCTTTGCTGTAGATGCGGTCTTCGTACGTTTGCCTACCAGTACTCGTTGTTGATGGATAACGATAGCAACAGCAATCCGTGTTTTTTCAGGCACGTCAAATAGGTCAGTCTTGTTTTGGCACAAGATCAAGGAGTCGTCCGGGTGACCCCATGATGTTGTAACCAGCATCCACGTGAAGGAGTTCTCCGGTAATTCCTAGCGAATCACGCGACACAAGCCAGGCGCCCGCTTTTCCAACTTCTTCATGAGTGATATTCCGACCCATTGGAGACATGTGCTGGTACAAGCCGAGCATGTCTTCCACACCCGCTCCGCGGCCTGCAAGTGTTCGCAAAGGGCCTGCACTGATTGCATTTACTCGCACCCCCTGAGGGCCAAGATCAAAAGCCATATACTTCACGCAGGCGTCGAGTGTGGCCTTGCATACACCCATAATATTATATCCAGGGACGACTTTCTCACCACCAAAATAGGTGAGGGTCAAGATTGAGGCATCCTTGGCAAGTATTTCTCTGGACAATCGTCCGACTGCAAGAAGACTGTATGCACTCGTTTCCATTGCCGTACGAAAACCTTCACGGCTACAGTTTGTTGTTTCACCCTTGAGGTCATCCATCGGTGCATATGCGATGGAATGAATGAGGAAATCAATCGTCCCAAATTCCTCTTGTGTTTTTTTCATGACGGCGGCTATTTGTTCGTCACTTGATACGTCCATCGGTACCAGAAACTTTGCGTTTGGCTCATCGTCAGTGAGCAAGGCAACTCGCCGCCGGTTTCGTTGGCGTGCATCGTCTGGCCTGTCCGGGAGATGGCTGAAACCGATCGTTGCACCTTCGGCAAGTAATTCTTTAGCAATTGCCCAAGCAATTGAGTGATCATTTGCTACGCCAAGGACAAGGCCCTTCATTCCGTCGTACCGGCCCATGTGGAAGTCTCCCGTTGAATAGTGTCTTAAGGTGAAGAATGTAACTGCTTCGATGAATACACTCAATGCGCAATCAGGAACGCGAGCAGGAACGCAAGAAAGATTCACTTTTCGTGGTAGAGCGCTGCCCCTTGTCACTTCGTCAGGCGAAGGGTAAGTTTTCGACAAGATGCCCCGTTAGCTCAATTGGTTAGAGCATCTGACTCTTAATCAGAGGGTTCCAGGTTCGAGTCCTGGACGGGGTACTCGCTATTTCTTTTTGTTGCTACCCACAATAGCAACTGTGTTTAGCACGTAGTGCTTGTCAAACAATGCTCTTTCAACGTCGCCCTTGAGTTTTTGGAGAGAGCGTCCCTAAAACGTATTCACGCCGGGGTATGCACGGACTGTTTTGGAAACAAAACATCATTTACTTACCTGTATCGCGTCTTTTTACGCGTCGCTTTTAAGGATTTAATTCACTGGCGTCACGCTACCACCAAGAGTACCGCTTTGAAATGTTCTTGTGGCAAGGAGAGTGTGGGTTTGGGTAAGTAATCTGGAAGAAGCGATTCATGTAACATTTGTGAGTTTTTGATGCGAGGCGGAGGGTATGCGACGAGTGCCAGAATTTCACGGCAGAGTTGGTAAGTATAGGGTGGCTATTCAAAATAATTCGTATTCTCGATTTATGCGAAGTCTGTTTAAACTGTTCTCTGAAAGACGTGTTTCTACTGTTGAGTCAAGGTAAAAATACTTCGTAGGTGGTTATGAAAGACCAGTCTCGTAAATTATTTGTTCTTGATACGAATGTCATTTTGCATGATTCAAACTGCATTCGCAATTTTCAGGAACACGATGTTGCGATACCCATTACAGTTCTTGAAGAACTCGATAAGTTCAAACGTGGGAATGAAGATATTCATTTTCAGGCGAGGCAATTTCTGCGTGAACTAGATCAATTGACTGGTGATCTTCTGTCGACAACAGGAGCACCTCTTGGTCCTGGTCGGGGTGGTGTGCGAGTGATATTGGGTGCTGAGCAGGATGATCGGATTGCATCCGCATTTCTTCAAAACACTCCAGACCATCGCATATTAAATACAGCGGCGAGCCTTCAGAAGGAGCGGCTGGGCCGTCGGGTTATTCTGGTCTCGAAAGACACGAACCTGAGGATGAAAGCGAAAGGGCTCGGGGTTCTTGCGCAAGACTATACGAGCGACAAGATTGAGAGCTTCGACAAACTCTACATGGGAAAACGAGTTGTTGAAGATGTAGAGGCAGATGTTATTGGTGGTTTTTATACCGGGTCCGGTAAGGTCTCGGCTGAAGACTTGCCGGGTGTAACCAATCCAATTGCAAATGAAAATTTTGTACTTCGCGCCGGTAGTAAGTCAGTATTGGTATCGTTCAAGGCATCTGACAATACCTTCGTGAGGGTAGAGAAAAAAAACTGTTATGGAATAAATCCTCGGAATGCTGAGCAATCATTTGCGGTCAACGCACTCTTGGACGATGACGTAAAGTTGGTAACACTCGCCGGTACTGCTGGCACTGGTAAAACACTGCTGGCATTAGCCGCAGCCCTCGAATGTCGTCAGCAATATCGTCAGATATTGCTGGCTCGCCCTGTTGTGCCGTTGTCGAATCGGGATCTTGGTTTTCTGCCAGGTGATATTACCGATAAACTAGACCCGTATATGCAGCCTCTGTACGACAACCTGACTGTCATACGCCATCAGTTTCATGAAAGTTCTCCAGCCGCGCAGCGAATTCAAGAGATGCGAGAATCTGAAAAACTACTGGTGACGCCCTTGGCTTATATTCGTGGTCGCAGCTTGCAAAAGATATTTTTTATCGTTGACGAAGCTCAGAACCTCACGCCACATGAGGTGAAAACAATAATCACCCGTGCAGGGGAGGGCACGAAGATCATTTTTACGGGTGACATACGTCAGATTGATCAGCCCTATCTCGACACTCTTTCGAATGGGCTGAGCTATCTCATCAACAGGATGGTAGGGCAGTCAATATTTGCGCACATTACACTTGAAAAAGGTGAAAGGTCTGCACTTGCGGATCTTGCAAGTGAGCTTTTGTGATTCGTTGTCTATCACAAGTTATCGAAACCCTGCCGAACGGCCCAAACCGCAGCCTGAGTGCGGTCTTTGACTTGAAGTTTTCGTAGGATGTTTTGCACGTGTTCTTTCACTGTTTCGATGCTGATTCCAAGCGAGTCTGCAATTTCTTGGTTAGAAAGTCCCAATGAAATGATTTTTAAAACCTGAAACTCTCGTGGGGTTAATGGAGCATTGATGTCTGGGGGTAGCGATCGTTTTGATAAACGTGCCGTCAGTTTTCTTAATTTACTGTCGGGGCGAGAGGTCGCGTTTGCTGCGGCATACTCGATGGTAGCGCATAAGGCATCTTTGCTTATTGTCTTAAGGATGAAATCAGTTGCACCGGCAGCGGCTGCTCGGGCTATAGCGGTGGGACTATCGAAAGCTGTGAATGCGATAACGTGGCACTTTGGACAGATTTCCCGTAGTGGCTTAATGAGTGAAACGCCATCCTCGCCAACTTGAAGTCTCACGTCGAGCAAAACAATGTCGGGCTGCAGCATGCGGCAGTCTTCTAGGGCCCGCTTCCCTGACGGTGCTGTCCCCACGACGGTGATGTGACCACTGTGTAAGATTACGGAGATTCCTTGCAGAACAACTTCGTGGTCATCAATAAGAAATACGCGTATCGGATGAGCATTCGTCATCGTGGTTATCCTCTCGGCACACATTGGGAACGTGTATCGTAGTCGTTTGAACGCCTATTGCCATCCTGTCGTCGGTCTTGTACTTGTTTTTTCAGTTGCTCGACTGCGTGTTCTATTCAGCAGACCATTCCGTGCTGTCAGCAAGTCAACACGAATTATCCCTAATAATTGAGCCACTGGTAGATCCAGGGATGTGTCCATGGGTTCCATGTGGGTGCTGCAACCGACAGCACAGAAAGCCCAAGAAGTATGAGTAAGACCGAGTAGCCGGTCCTGCTGGCAGCCAAACGATCAGCTGCCGGCGTAAGGGCAGTGATCCAAATTGGTGCCAGCCAAAAGACCCAACGGAACCCACTTGTTGATCCACCATAGTTGCGGTCCAACGGCTGTCGGGTCAAGTAAAAGAGAATCACAGTGATCGAAACAGTAATAATTGCCATAGATAAGATCTGCCATCCCTGTCCAGGTCTTTGTAGCATCAAGATGAGGCCAGGCAGGACAAGGAGCCAAACAGGTGTGAGTGAAAATATTCCGTGGTGTCCAATGGTCGCGTGAAAAGCATATCGAGTAATTGATGCCTCACCACGGTCGATACCGCCCGGTGATCGCCAGTAGCTTTCAATCACTCGGCCGTTCGGCATTGTGAATCGATAGTCATACCAATTTTCTGGATTCCACTGATTTTCAGAGACTTGTCCTTCAGTAGATTTCGATGCTATTTCAGAAGGAGTCGGTGCGGCACGAAATGCATATGGCGGCCATGCCGAGCCATGAGCAAGAATGTTTGATCCAAGGGCCGCAATCAAAACAGCAAGCACTGCTGGAAGAGTAGCACAAGCAGTTTGTCGCCAGTCAAATGTAGCTAGAATTCCTACAACAGCCGCAGTCCAAGCAAGTGCAGGAAGATCAAAGGCTGCAGCAAGACCAGCAGTCAGTCCAGCTGCTGCAAAAAGCGACCAAGAACGCCGTGCCTTTTTGGTAACAACCAACACACAGTAAAGACTGGCAGCTGTACACGCTGCCGCGAAAGAGTGATTAGTTAGCGCTACAGCAAATGTCGTAAGGAGAGTGCCAAAGGCGATAGTCGCTGCAGACCAGATTTTTCCGCGATCAGTCGTACCAGTAAGTTCAATACAGCCACACGATGCAAGAATGATAATTCCCAAAGGGACCAGCCCGTAAAGAACCAGCATGAAACGACCAAGCAGAAACGGATGGTCTCCAAGAGTCCATCCTGTTGCTTGAACAAGTAACCAGTATGGCCCAGCAAGCAGGAGAGATAGAAGTGGCGGCTTGCTCGAATACAGGTGCAATTTTCCATTTTTGTCTGGATGCACAACAGCATCAATGGTGTCCCACCCGGGTTCCGCTGCGAGGTCTTCAATCGCAAACGTTCCGCGTTCTGCGAGACTTCGGATCGTTAGCCACCGGCTGCGATCATTCGCTGAAAGAAAGGGGCGAAAAAGTCCCTTTTCTCGTCGGATGCGACTAGACAGTTCTTGTCGTAGAGCCAGCTCTTTGGCTGGGGTGAGTTGGCTTGCACTGCCTGTCGTCCGTCTTTCAATGGCTTCTTGAACTAACCGCTTTTCCAGTGCTAATCGATCTACTGTTGTAACTGTAGCAATCCGACCAAGAACGCTGCTGCATGCAACAAGAGCAAGAATCCCATACATGAATTTCCGAAGATGAGCCGTAGAATCGACTAGAGAATCCTTGTGGTTCGCTGTGCTGAGTTGACCAGTCTGTAACTTAAGCCAAACAGAACCAAGATCGAACAAACCACGGAAGAAACGCCCAACGCCATATTTAGAGACTCCTTGGGTGCGCGGCCGGTGATGAACCGGCTGTTCAACAATACGGTTTCCGAAGGATGCAGCCAGAACAGGTATAAACCGATGCATGCCTGTCGCTAGCGGTAGCTGCTGAGCAACTTCACGACGCATTGCTTTCAGACCACAATTGTGATCGTGTAGCGATACGTTTGTAAGCCAGCTGACAAGCAGATTGAAAACTCGGGATGGCATTGTTTTATGCCAAGGGTCCAGTCGTGGCGTTTTCCAACCGTTCACAAGTTCGGCTTCTGCCGGCGGTGCCTTCTGGCCATCAGGAGCCATGCCCAGTCGCGTGAGCATTTTCGGAATTTCACTCGGATCATCTTGGCCATCACCATCAAGCATGACGACAGATTCGCCGCGAACGCGTGCGAACCCTCTCGAGAGAGCAGCAGATTTTCCACGGCCATCTGTAAGATGGATTAAATGAATTCGCGAGGTGTTGCCTGAGAGTGATTCTACTTCATCAACTGATCCGTCGGTTGAACCATCATTGATAACCAGAATTTCCCAAGAGAATCCGGCTGTATCGAGTGATGTACGAATCTCATTTATTAAAGAGCCGATGTTACCCGCTTCATTACGGATGGGAATAACGAGTGAGACCTGAGGGCGATCAGTAGGGTGGGTTGACGTCATGCAAATTAAGGTACGGTGGGTCAAGGAGACCAGCAGTCAGCGATACATCCGCTCATTCCTAGTATTGCACGGGATAACCAC
Organism: Pirellulales bacterium; assembly: GCA_016776925.1. Lineage (GTDB taxonomy): Bacteria > Planctomycetota > Planctomycetia > Pirellulales > UBA1268 > UBA1268. Next base: position 105,025 of record JADHSL010000001.1, read on the forward strand.
ATACTACGAGTTAAAAAATTGATTTTCCCCACTTTGCTGGAGAGCGGTTTACAATCGGTAGTCTGTGGTCGGGAGAATCGGCCGAAATACGTACATAACCAGAGTTCCTAACATGACACGTCTGATTTCTCTCAGTGTAATTCTTGGGCTGGTGGTGATATTTGGGCTGCTTTCGCTGAGAGTCATGTCCATTTTTTTATTGCCGCTTCTGTTGGCTGCGATGCTTGTCGTGATTTTTGGCCCAATGTACAGAGCATTGCGGCAGAAGTTAGGAGTGCAGGAGTGGTTTGCTGCTGGTCTTACAACAGGGTTTGTTTTGATCATAGTTCTTGTTCCGCTTGCTCTTCTGGTTGTCCGAGCGGGTGGAGATGCGATTGCAATGGCACAGAGCCCTCATGGTATGCGGCTTGACCCAACGGTACTTTCCGGCCTCATTGAAACAGTGAATGAAACGACGGGCCTTTCACTCACCGCTGATGACATCAATACTGAGTTGAAAAAAGTAGCAGAGGACTTTTTTGGTCCAATTGCTACTCGTGCTCCGGTCGTGGCAGCAAAGTTGATCATCGGAGTGATTATTATGACTGTCGCACTGTTTTACTTTCTAGCTGATGGAGCAAGAATGTTTGACGCGGTCACGCGATTAATCCCTCTTGATCAGCGATACCAGTGGCAGTTTCTAACAGAATTCGAGGAGGTTAGTCGTGCTGTAGTGAGCTCGACGTTATTGGCTGCGATAGTCCAAGCCATCCTTGCGGGCTTTGGTTTTTATGTCGCGGAGCTTCAGGCTGTGTTTCTGCTGACACTACTCACATTTTTTGGCGCTCTCATTCCGTTTGTTGGTGCCGCAGCAGTTTGGGGTTCAGCCAGCCTCTATCTGCTGTTCTTCGCAAAGAGTACGTGGGCAGCTCTTGGTCTTGCGTTATGGGGCGCCTTAGTTGTTTCAACAGTCGACAACATCATCAAGCCATACGTTTTGCAGGGGCAATCAAAGCTCCATCCACTGCTTGCTCTACTGAGCATTCTTGGTGGAGTCGGTGCTCTAGGGCCCATAGGCATCTTTGTTGGCCCTATTGCAGTTGCATTCTTGCAAGCAGCATTGACTATGTTGCAGACTGAACTCGATACGCTTTCCGACAAAATTCCAGGAGAAGAAAGCAGCAGTCTCGCCGGAAAGTAAGTTGTGATTCTTTTAGTAGTGCTCAGCTGATTTAGAAATCTCGGATTGAATACCTTTTTGTGAGGAACAGCTATGTTCATCGAATTATTAACACTGGCAGCCGCAATGTTGGCTACAGGTATTGAAACAGCATTCGTACCGAGTGATGACGGGGGAGGAGAATACTTGGTCCGAGTCGAACCAGACTTGGTTTCCAGCCGGAGCCCCTACACTTTCACCAGCGATATTCCAGTTGATGAACGAGATGTGAGAAGGGTATGTATTTATGTCGCTGATCGATGGCCTGCAGCTGTAGAGCGAACAGTTATCGAGGCAGCGGCGCGTCCCAAGGTGATACCAGCTGGACCTGCTAAGGTGGAGGGAGAGGAGATGACGATGACGACTGATCAGGGAAAGAAGCCGTGGTCACTCTTGGTCGGTTCGTTGATTGCGCTTTTTCTTTCACTTGGCGGCAATGCCTACCTTGGTATTCTTCTTGGGGGTATGCGAGCACGGTACTTGTCGCTGGTCCGAGAGCGTATTCCCGACGCCTCTGTGGCGGGGTAGCCCGCAATCATTTGATCGACACGTGGCTTTCAACGTCTCTATGCTTGGGCAGAACCAAATGCTTTCTATTTGTCGATTAAACATCGCCAAAGCAGTATTCTTCAGATCACCACGATTCCTGTGGTAGAGCATCATCGTCCGCTGATCCGTCAGCTGAGATTTGTTTTGGACCAAGGGTACGAACGGTTGCTTTCGCTGCTCGAAAGAGTGTGGCGACGTGAGCATGGCACGTGAGAACAAGCATCTGGTGGTCACCGTTTCGATCATTCATAAATTCAACAAGAGTGCGTGATGCGGCTTGAGCGCGTTGGTCATCGAAGTTAACCAGGGCGTCGTCCATAACCACAGGAAGTGTAATACCTTGTTCGTGCAGGTCACGTACAAGGGCGAGTCGCAAAGCAAGAAAAACCTGTTCTCGAGTGCCGCGACTGAGTCGTTCCGGGTTCCAAATCACACCAGCAGCGTCATGGACATCAAGCCGGGCTTCATCAGCCGCCGTGGTGATCTGAATGTATCGCCCTTCTGTAAGTCGAGCGAGCCAGTGAGATGCTTCGATAAGCGCAGCGGGTTGGTGGTGTCTCGCCACTTCCGCACGGGTACGTTCTAAAAGTCCGCGTGTGCATTTGAGCAGACGAATGCGTTGGTCGTGTGCCGCTATTTGCGCATCAACTGTAGCTGATTGATACTGCATTGTTTCTGGGCCATTGTTTTTCCCTGCCAGTTGGATTTCTTTCTCAATTTCTGTAAGTCTGGCTCGCTGGGCTCCAAGGTTTTCACGCAGTTCTTGTGTCACGCTTTCAGCGTCAGACAGTCTCTGTTTGAGAGAAATTGTCGGCGATTGCTCGATCCATGTATCAAGCATTCTTGGGTCTTTGAATCGACTCCTACCGTCGTGCCATGTTCGCTCTGCGATACGAGCCTTTTCAGTAAGCTCATCAAAATATGGCCGGCGATCGGTCTTAGCCAGGAATATTTCTTCAGTTTCAGCATCCCATCGTTCGAGCCTCGCCTTGAGTGTGCGGTCGCATACCTTAAGTTGGCGAATTGCCTGCCTATGACGAATTCTCGCCCTCTCGAGCTTGCGAGTGCATGTTTTGTGTCGCTCGTGAATCTGCTGCTGCTTGTTCAACAGGTCATCGAGTTGCTGAAGCTGATCAAGTGAAGTTCCTTCTGGTAGGAGTTCACACTCGACAAGGATTGCTTCAATTCGCCTTGAAGCAGCAGCCAATTCTTCCCGTTTATGACGGGCCTCGTCGGAAAGTCGCCGCCGGTCGTCGTCGAGCGTAAGAAGTTCGTGGCGGTGTGTGCCAATCCGCCAGACTTCCGACGGGCTTAACGTACTGGGTAGTCCTCTTTGCTCAAGAGATCTTTGCCATCGGGCAACGCTTTTCTTTCGGCGACTGAACGCCAGCTTTAATTTCTCCTTAGACTTGGAAACGCGAGCCTTATGGCTGCGAAGGACTCCTTCATGAGCTGCCATGTGTTCCAGCCGGAGGATTTCAGCGTCTGCCCTTGCGGCGCGTCGCTCGAGGGTGGTTTGTGGTGAGTGAGTGGATTCTGGCTGCGAATCATTTATTTCTGTGCTGAAGTGTGAGAACTGATTCGGGGATTTTGAAATTATGGTATCGAGTGTTTCGCATTGAACAGCGACATCTTTATGCTGCTTTTGTGCAAGTGCGTGCTGTCGACGTGTTTCACCCAGCCGTGCTCCTGAGGACTTGTCAAGCGTCCAGGTCATTACAGAGGCCACACCGGTGCCCGCCAGGCCGAGTGCAGCGATGACGTAAGCAAGAGGACCAGTTACAACTGCCGGCAACAGAAGACCCGATAGCAGCATTCCAGCTCCAACAACAAAAATACTGCCGAGCCCAAGTAACCAGCTTAATGGCATTACCTGGCTGGCAAGTTGTTTGCTCATTTCTTGCTCTAGTTGTGTGATTGTCCGGTGCAGTTCAGTCATTCGTTCTCCCGCACTCATTCGTTTACGGATTGCCGCAGACTGTTCCGTAGCTGCTTCAATGGCGGCAGTAAGAGTTGAGCCACGGAGTGCTCGTCCGGTTTCGTCAAGTTGTCGTTCGGCTTTAGCGAGTTCCGACCTTGCTCGAGCAACCTGCTTGCGAGCAGAAGCGACTGCACGAGATGCACGCTTGCAGTTTCTCGCCCGATTGCGTAGCGGGCCGAATGACAACGAAAGACCCTCAGGTAGTACGACAGCCATACCAACGTCGATGGTTTGTGGATCCTCAACCGATATGACTTTTGTGAGCCCGCACAGTCCGATCTGCTCCCCAAAGCGGCGGGCTGCAAGTCTTGCATGGGCTTCGGTTCGAGCGACGTCGGCGACAAGTCGCTCGACCTGGGAACGATCCTCCAGGAGACTCTTAATTTCAACACGTTTTTTCCAGATGGCTGTCTTGGTGTCACGGTTGGCGAGTTCTCGGGCCAGTCTTCTTCTCTCTTTCAAACGCTTTTCGACAACCCTGAAGACCTGCTTTCGCTTTTTCATATCGCGTTGCCACCCATCAAAGTCAGGATGCACCAAGGCAACCTTTTTGAGTGACTCGAGTTCGTCAGAGAGTTCTTGCCATGCGTGTCGTAACTGGCTTATTGGCAGGGCGTCACGTGCAAGGCTTTCGGTAGCAGTGGCTCTGGTCACAGCCTTTTCAAGGCTTGTGATTTCTCGTCCGATTTTGGTGTGCTCAATGAAGAGGTCGCCAACATAATATTCAGATTGGTGCTCGTCCTCGGCTTTTCGTAACGCATCTCGTTTTTCGAGAAGGAGTTGCCGTGGTGTCTTCTGACCATCCCCTTGTGCAAGTCGTTGAACGGCTTCTTCAATCTGGCAGATAGTTCTTGCGACTCGTGATCGATCAAGACCATTTGCGAGTTCATACAGCCGACTCCCGCACCCTTCCGGTTCAAGTGTGCGAAGTTCATGGAGCTCGTCGAGCCCGAATGCCATGACGTTTGTGAATGTGGCTTCGTCAATGTCGCCCACAATGTCCTGGAGATAGATGCGTTGAGCATCCGTGCGGGTGCCATCGAGTTGTTCTACAGTGATGCTGTCTCCCTCATCACCACCGAGACCAACGATATCATCTTCGTAACTTTCTCTTGTGAGTGATGCGATACCTGGTCCTTCGTGGCGGCGTTCGATGATGAAACGATGACGCTCTCGTTTGCCCCGAGGACCTTTTCCAGTGACAACAATAAGTCGGCCACTGCAAGGAACTTTTGGATCAAGAACACCCCTTCTAAATAACCCCTCAAATCCAAAGAACACGGCTCGGATGAATTCGAGTAATGAGGTTTTTCCGATTTCATTTGTACCGTGAATAACTTCGATACCCTGACCAAGGTCTTTCAGGCTGACCTCTTGCAGTCCTCCGAAGCGTTCGATTTCAAGTTGCTCAATGTGCATGAATAAGGTTCCTTGAAGGTAGCCGCGTTGGCGTTCTACTTACCTTTCCTTTGTGATTGCATCTTTTGCTCCTTTATTCACTCTCGAGGAGTTCAAGTGCCAGCCAGCCAGCTTCACGTTCGGCCGTTGTTCCAGGAGACGCAGCCTCGGCCTCTGTCACAAGGTCGGCGAGTGCAGATGTGAAAGAGTTGCTTGCACCCGGACGTCCTCCAGAACGGTTGCGGCCAAGGGCTGCAAGTGGCTCTTCAACGTCAGCAGAAATACTTTGTATCCAAATATGCGGAGATGCTGCGGCACAACGTTCACGAAGAATTCTTTTCGTTTCCGGAGCAATTTCATTGACCTCTAGTCGCCGGGTGATACTGGTGCCACATGCTATTTGGCAGTCTATTATGACCAGTGGACTCGCACTTGTTATCGTCTCGTCACCCTCTAGCACCACTTCACCCAAAAGAGCTTGGCAGGCTTCCCAGAGGAGTTGGGAGAGTGCTTCATGGTCCTCATCGGCTGATTCGATATGAATAGTTCGCCAGATAACTTCACTCACTGGAAGTTGTTTCCACTGATCGACTGTACATTTATTTCCCAAGGGAGAATCATTATCACCGTCAGATTGTGGTCGGTAGAACGTAAGCCCATAGCAACCAGAGTTCAGTGAGTCCGTTTGGCAACGCGATTGAATGCTCGGAAGTGGGAAAATATGATGAGGCAGTGACGAAGAGGATTTCGTTGCCCAGATAGCCAAGGTGTTAGGCTGTGACAAATGACTTGATGACAAAAATGATGTCGCAGAATGATCATCCTCCGGGCAAGTATCCGAGCCAACAAGGATTTGCCGGTGGAGGGGCTCAAATGAACTCTGAGCAGCTATTCGTTCCACATCTGCTTCGTTAGAAACAGCCCACAGTTCAACGGTTGTAGAACGAATGGTTTGTGTCCAGGGGTGAAGTGGGCTGGCGAAGGAGAGCCCTTTCGGTTCACCCAGCACGCGCAGGTATTTCTGGGCATCAGCTGGATTAGTTGCTACCCAGAGTGTCTCGCAATCGTGCTCAGCAGCCCGGGTAATCAACTGACGGAATGCAATGAGTTGTGCTGGACTCACTCGAGTGGGGTCCACGATTGATCCACAGAGAACAATCCCTTGTGCCTGCGATTCAATTGCAAGGCGGTATGTTTTTTCGAGAGTTTTTAGAGTTGCCCCGCGGAGTCTGGCTATGAGCGATTGTGGCATGTCTTCGGGTTCAGCAATCGCTTTGTCAATTGCTGGATTGCCGATAAAGAGCAGATCAAACATCGTCTCTTCCCTCGTAGTTAGGTTAGCTCTAACAAGGCCATGCGAAACATTCACAAAAAGCTCAGGAGTCACTTGGCTGGCTAGCTGGGGTCGCTAATCTTTGCTTGGTTTACCTGGTCTGCCATTCCGCTAGGGACTGTACCGGCAATCCGCTGAATTCCGCTACTGCAAAAGAGGCGGCTGGTGTGCAAATGCTTTGGCTGCCGCCGCACACCAGTCTTTTTCAGACTGAGATGGTCCTAGAACGGCCACAATCCGACCGCGATGGAGCACTCCTTTTTCGATAATTGTCGGAAAAAAATAGCTTTTCAGTACGTGTTTGTATGCCACTGGGCCATCGCTACCTGCGGCAGGTATCGACGTCATCATGGTGTGATGGATTTCGTCACTTCGGGTAAACAGTGCAAGAGTGTGTTCACAGCCTGGAAGTTGGAATACAAAGCTTTGAACCGTCACGGTTTGATCAGTGTTTTGGCTCCAGTACTCCCGCGATCCTAGCGAATCTTGTTCCCATTGGAATGAGTTGGTAGACCAACTTCCAGTTTGCGCTGATGTTGCCAAGAATGAACATTCAACGGCGAGAGATCCATCACTTTTCTCCCTGAGTGTTTCGCTCGAGAGAATGAGTTCTGCCGTAATCGAATTATCTCGATCCTTCTTTGGGACCCACGTACCCTGAAGTCTCCACAAACCGCTGATCTTTAATTGACGGGCATCGTTAATTGCATAGACGCCAGTAGCGTCATTTCCCCGGACCCAGCCATCACTGAACGCAAGGGCCTGTTTGGGAAGGCAAATTCCAAGTATAGAAATCGAGGAGTCACCAGACTTTATGAATATGCCAGAGCCTGGTTCCTCTAAATCCAATTGAGCTGTCAGTGATCCAAGTTTGTGTGTCCACCCCAAGCCATTTGCTCGCAAATTGTCTTCTGAGGCACTCATGTCAGATCTCCAAAGTTTTTTGGCGAAGAGGAGTTCTCAGTTTTCATAATGGAGAATGTGTCTGCTGGCACGGGGATGCAGCAGCAGTCGCGAATAGTGCTGCATATGTTGAATTGTTATTCGTTGGAATGGTGTTATACACGGTTCGTGGCTCGTTTGTTGTTTTTCAAGATGTTCTAGGAAAGGCTATGCATGCTACGTGGTTCTTCTAAGGGTTCGATCTGGCTGTTCACGCCCGTACTCCAACGTGTTTTTCGCGTGCCATGCAACATTGTGTTTGAAAGACAGTTGTGATGTCGCTACGAGAAGGCCTTTACTGGATCGTAAGAAAGCTGTCTGGTGTGTTGGCTTATTATCAATAAACTTTTGTTCAAGTACATCGACCATAGGGTAAGCAAATGAATGTCCCCCCAGAAATTAGTGCTTTTGAAAGATTGAATGAGTACGGTGAGTTTGCAGAGGTTGCGGCTCGCGCAGGAGGTGACGTACTTCGCGACTGGCGAGGACGTTTTGCTGTTTCTACAAAGGGACCGAGAGATCTTGTTACTGAGGCGGATCTTGCTTCTCAGAAAACAATCCGCGAAATTCTTTTGAGTAGATTTCCGGAGCATGGATTCATTGGAGAAGAGGGCGATCAAGATTCGGCAAATTCTTCACTTCGTTGGATGGTAGACCCGCTTGATGGCACGAGTAATTACGTTCACGGATTTCCTGCTTATTGTGTTTCAGTAGCTCTGGCCTATCATGATGAAATTCTAGCCGGAGCAATTTATGATCCGGTTGCAGACGAGTGCTTCACCGCCATTCGTGGTGGTGGAGCTCGACTTGAAAACACGGCTCTCCAAACTACGGATCCACCACAACTTTCCGATGCTCTTGTTGCAGTGAGTTTTCCACCGCACGTGGATTGTGAGTCACTTGCAGTCGCTGACTTTCTTTCGATTGTGCCGCATGTCCACTCTGTACGCAGGACTGGTTCTACAGCAATCAATTTGGCGTATCTGGCGGCAGGGAGACTTGATGGTTTCTGGGTGCGTCGAATTGCATGCTGGGATGTGGCTGCTGGGTTGTTGATTGCTGCAGAGGCTGGGGCGGTTGTGGTCCCCTGTCGACACCCGGACGATTCCTGTGAACCTCCGGCTCAGGCAACCGTGTCGTTGGATCGACCGGCATTTGTTGCCGCAGCCAATCAACGGGTTGCCACCGGGCTTCATGATCTACTCACTGGGTGAGTGTGCGCCAGGTGAGTGTGCGCCGACCGTAGCGTTCATGTCACTTATGCGTGATCGATCGGCCTTAAACTCCTTGAAAAAACGGGTTTCGCTGGTCTTTTGGGTTCAAGTCATTGTAGGTTCATAATAGGTAGAAGTTTGCGCAATCGTTAAAAACTACCAGATGTACAGGTGTCTGTAGCATTCTGTTTCACTGCACAAGACTGGGAAGTAGTAGGGCCTTGGCCACAGCCAGCCGAATTATTGAGCGAAATGACATGTGCACAACTCGCTTGCGAGTTGTTATGAAATGCTTTTTACCCACGTTGGTGTCCTCCTACCCGCCTGGAGCGCAACAATGTGTCAGGACTATTCTTTGTAGTCTGCTAGGAATTCTGTTGGTGGGGAGTTCATGTCTCGGAGAAGAGACTCGTGATGATCAGGAGGGGCCTGTATCACGAGAAGTGAGGCAAGTAGAACCGGACCTGTATTACGTGGAGGACGACTTAGGTCGATTGATTCCTGTTCCAGGATTTCGCTACCGAGACTTTGTAGACCTTGTCCGGTTGCGAGATGGTTTGCCAGTTCAGGCAGAGACGCCGGGAGTCGTTCTTGAGCAACTCCGAATGAACGTCACCTTGCCGGCTCTAACCGGGAGCAATGTTACATATGCCGACGTTGACGTGGAGTGCGTTGTACGTAGTACTCGTTCAGGCTGGGGTATGCTGCCATTGAAACTCCCCGAACTGGTCCTTGCAGAGTCACCCACAGTCGTTGGAAATGGTGAAGTGGTGGTCACGATCGATCCATCACCAGTGGAAACCAATACCGACAGCGCAGCCAATCGATCATCGCTTCAGCAAGGCGTCTTCGAATCACGACCTGTCTTGGACAAAGGCTTCCTTGTTTGGATTCATGAGCAAGATGAAGTGGCAGAGACTGAAACAGTGAAGAGACGGAAAGGTGGAAGGCCTCATACGATTGTATTGAGAGGCCAGATTCCAGTCGATGTGTCGCTCGATCGCGATCAGTTGAGCTTTACCTTGCCAGCTGCTACAGATTCAAAAATATCCATCGAAACACAGCGGCGCGATCCTCTGGTCAAACTTAACGCCAGTGTCATCACGCCTGCCGTACAACTGATCGACGAGGAGAGCGACACAGCAGGTAGTGTCGTAGAGATTCGTGGCGCAGTTGGGCCGACACGACTCCAGTTAGAGGAATCTCTTGTAGGCAATGTTCCTGTTCGGCAGATTGCTGAGTCGAAAGTCGAAAGTGTTGTTCGGGTAGACGGTCGATTGGCGAAGATAAAGGCCGAATTTACTTTGACGAATCTTACCCAAGGTGAGGGGCTTTTTACTGTTCGATTACCGTCCCGTTCAGTTGTCCGGTCAGTGGGAAGCACCGCAAAAATACTCAGCCGTGGTGGCTCTGCTTCAAGGCCGCAGGTTGTAGTTCGGGTTGATACAACGAAAGACGGACATGCTTCTTTTGAGCTTGTTTGTGAGCGATCGATCGATACTTCTAGCGAAGTTCCAATAGATGTCGGCGGTTTTTCTATTGACGAAGTTCCACTACAACGGCAATGGGGTCAGGTGAGTGTCTTTACTGATAAAGACTGGACTGTCGAGTGGGAACCTCAATCCGGGAATAGACAAGTTGACGCCTCTGCAGCACTCTCGCAAGAAGGGTTTGTGGCGGCATTTGCATTTGACTCGCAGCCTATGTCACTGCCGTTACAAGTGCTTCCACAGAGAAGCCAATTAGTAGTTGAGCCAGAATATATTTTCCACGTCACTCGGAATAGGTTGGAACTCTCGATTCGTCTACAGGCTGTTGTCCGTGGTGGTGCAGCAAAGCAACTGAATATTCTGGCACCAGGCTGGAAAATTGAGGGAGTTGGTCCTCCCAGTGTTGTTGATAGTGCGTCAGTGTCAGAGTCTTCCGGAGTGGTTACTGTGCCATTCCTTAAGCCAATAGCCGGAGAGGTAGTGGTTGAACTGCAATGCAGCCGGCGACTCGATCCGGATAGTGAGGAGGTGCAGTGGGCCACACCCGTTCCCGAGGCCGACCTCGTTGGACCCGCGCGTGTGGGAATTACATCCGAAAGCGATATTGAACTCGTTCCGGATACGGAACGAATTGTAGGTATGAGTCGACAAGTTTCGTCACAACTAAATGGACCCTCTGTTGATTTGTCGAGAATGTCGTATCGGGTACAGGCCGACAATTCAACTTTCGTGGCGACACGACGTATTCTGGATCAACAGATTGATGCCTCGATTACTGCGCAAGTCGATATCGATTTTCGCCAGGTGGTTGTGCAACAGGCAACTCGCATAAACGTAGCTCATGTCCCGCTCCAATTCATTGAGTGGATGGTGCCGGAAAGTGTAGTTGAGACAGGTAGCATTGAGGCTCGTTTCAATGGTCAGTTATTGACACCAGAAGTCATCAGTAGATCACCTGGAATCAACGATTTGGGTGGAGACGACTCGTTCAACAATGAACTGGGAGCCGGTGCTGAAGGGGATGGCAGTGACCGTTCCTCACGCATTGTTCGAGTCCTGTTGCCGGATCCATTGTTCGGGACTGGCGAACTTGTAACGCGGTATACCCAGCTCATGCCGAAAATACCAGAAGAGGCAACAGTTCCTATATCTATTCCCCTCCTGCTCCCCAAGGGTGCGGTTGTCGGTCGTCAATCAGTAACACTTTCTTCTGTTGAAGAATTGAATGTCGACGTTCGCGACGAACGATGGAATCGGGAAGGGAGTCTTCAAACAATCGGACTCGGTAGAACATGGAACGCCTCTCAGGGGCAAGCGACAATTGATATCGCAGTAAGCCAGAGTCAGAAGAGTTTGCTTGGTGAAACGGTCGTAGAGGCGACTTGGGTACGGACGACACTTCGTGGCCCAATGAGGTTTGATCAGTGGGCGTTTGCTGTGACAAGCGCCTCTGATTCGTTGACTCTAACTCTTCCTGTTTTAGCCAAGGAGGGAAATGATGTATTGGCGGGCAATCAAATAGCAAGAGCACGAGTCAATAATTCACCGTGGAGTGCTGCAGACGAAGCTACAGGAAGGGTCGATCTCGACTTAGGTCAATCCAGAGGAACTCATCTTATTGAAGTAGAAGTTCGTCAACCACGAAAAGAAAGTTTGTTGAAAGGGGCGATACAGGGCCTTGATTGGATCGACTTTCAGAGTTCTGCGATGCCATCTGCCTCGCTATATAGCCGCGTTGTCTGGGAAATCTTGGTACCTGATGGATCCGAACTTCTGTGGGGTCCTCGAGGGTGGACAAGCCAACAAGTCTGGGACTGGAGTCCAAGTTTGAAGCAGAAGCCAGCTGTTTCGGTCCAGAACTTGGCATCATGGGTAACTGCGGCTTCAAATCCACAGTCAAATATACAGGGAAGACTCGGGGTTGGTTGGCTTTCCATGCCAAGAGACTTTATTGAACACAGGCGGGTGTTTTGCGATGTGGGAGGTCCGACTGATGTAGGTGTTTTTCTTGTTCCACGATGGTTACTCGTCCTTGTCGCAAGTGGACTTCCACTTGCGATTGGTGCGGTATTAACGGTTCTTCCAAGATTGACCGCCATTGCTTTGGTTGTAGCGTCTGTCGTCTTTATTGGCGGCATGGCAATTGGGCCAACAATTACTCTTTGCATCCTGAAAGCAAGTTTGCCGGGGCTTGCGCTTGCCGTACCAGCGGGAGTCGCTAGCTGGTGGCGTCTTCTGCTCAAGAGGCGTACGCAAGGTACGTATGAGTTGGAGTCTTGGGAGATGAAGCATTCGGGATCCAAGAAAGTCACTCCTCAAGAGTCGCTGGTTATCAATATGAAGCCATCTACTGCGCAGACGGTTGTTCCCGTTGCGTCGTCTCAGTCAAGAGCTGAAACGGAGTAGTGGTACGTATGAGCAAAAAATATTATTTTCACAAACCCATTTGGCGACTGCTTCTCGTAGCACTTGTTTTTGTTCTTTGCGGACACAGTGTGAGGCAAGGCAAGGTTTTATATGGAGCAGATTTAGATGAAGCCAAGGAAGGTGCTGTCTCCCGAGTTGAAACTAGTACGATGTCCTTCTCTCGCGTGTACGTGCCTTCTGGCCGTCTCTCTGATGTCATTCGTGATGAGACACGATATATCCCTATGGACGTGGATGAATTTGATAAGGTTGTTCAGCGACTATTGCCACGTGATACAAGGCGCGCTTTTGAAACACCTCAGCCGGTTGCTGAATACGTTCTCTATGAAATGAAACTCGATGAATCAGGATCACTTCTTGGCGATGTTTCTGTGCGGTTGCCGGGTCGAGGTGGAGAATTTGAGGTTTTTCCGGGAGAGGCACTTTTTCAAAATAGCCGCTGGCTAAATCAAGAAGTGCGCTCTCAATCATCAATTGATCGGTTGCAGGAAAGTGCGGAATTACAGCCGCCAGTTAGATTGTTTAAGCCGGATGGTATACCCGTTGATCTGTTCGGAAAACCGGATGGCTCGATAGAGTTTCAGGTACCTGGAGCAGGTATGGTATTTGCGAATCTTCGGGTGCTACCCGAACGTGCAGATCGTTCACTCAGTCGAGGGGTTTCTTTGAGTGTGGGCCAATCCAGCTTTTTATTTCCACGCATCCCCTCCCTGTCGACAACACTTGTTCTCGATCTTCCAAAAACTGCTGTGCCGATGATCGTGGGTAATGTGCCGAGCACAGATAAGGTTGATGATAATGAATTGGACTCTGAGCAATATTGCCGTTGGCGGTATGAGCTTGGGTCAAGAAGGTTGCTTAATCTGACACTTTCTCCTCGTCGTGCCAGTCGTTGTTCGGTTTGGTCTAGCGTCTTTGTTGGAGAAAGAACTGTAGAGATAGGGACAGTCATTCTTCCCGAAACAGTTTGGTCCGAAAGATCTCTACGGCTCATGATTGATAAACAAGTCACAGTCATGAGCGCTCAGACTTATGGTGATGGGTTGAGACAAGTGAGCAAATCCAATGAAATGGATGTTCGTCGCGAATCCAACAATACGATAAGTGTCCTGTTGCCGGCAACTCTTATTGGAACCAAGACACGCATTCTGGTGCGGAGTGTTATCTCAAGCATTCACCAAGGCAAGGAGCGTTTGCAACTTCCTGGTGTGACGATTGATCCAGAGCTCTGGGTTGGTGGTGGGTTTTTTGTAGACGTAGAAAATAGCCTTCAAGTCTCCAATGTGGCGACAGGAAAGTGCCTTGCAATGGCACCAGAAAAAGCGATGGAATGGCCGAGGGTAGCCAATTTCAGCGCCGGTACACGGAACCGCCTAACAAGCCATTCTGGTGTCCCGGGATTTGTATTCGAGCAACAAGATGCAGATGGTTCATGTGGCGTTTCAGTTGTAAAGAGGCAGCCAGATTTTGATGTTGCCCGCGTAACGACGGTTGATGTTTCTTCGGCCTCACTTATTGGACGTGCTGCCTGTGATATTCATGTCCGTCGTGGCAGTGTGCACAGTGTTGTTGGACGTATTGGTAAGGAATGGTTTATCGACTCAGTCGAGCCACTGATCGCTGAAAAAGCGTTGGTCCAGCGTGGCGTCGAAACAGAACAAGCCATTCCTGATCGTGTACAGAGCGATGTCGGCAACGTACTGGGGGCGCCCTATGAGTGGAAAGTAGTGCGAGGCAAGAACGGAAATCAGCTTGTGCTCGATCTGCCAAGGGCTATTCGCGATGGAGACAGTCTACGCATTAGAATAACAGGACATCGTCGTGGTGTGCCGGCGGGTGCGCAGATTCATTCCACAGACGCCGATATGATCCAGCTTGCCGGTGAGGTTTCTGAGCAGGCTTGGATCGACTTGCGGACGAGCCCAGAAACCACATTGATCAAGATTGAGGGTCCGAAAAACGAACCACTATTCGGGCCACGTTTAACCCTACTTGCTGAACAAGGTGTTTGGCGACAACGCGTTGCTGGAGGTCGGCTTGCTACCCCGGAGGTGTTTCGGTTTCTTCGCAGAAGACCCCCTCTTGAGGTTCTTGCGCAATCGCAATTCACAGTTCGTGGAAATCAATTCAGTGAAACCTATAGTTTTTCATGCCAGGCATTTCAGGGTGAACTTGATGCTGTCACAGTGCACTTTTCAGAACCAGTTGGTGATCTTGATTGGTCAATCCTTTCTGATAGCGAGACAACGGCTATTGCTCGTCGCCTCAATACGTCGGAGTCACATGTTGGTGCAGAACCGAACAATATAAAAAGGTCAATAAAAGAGTCCTGGTTGGTCGAGTTGAATCCACCGGTTAGAGGAGCAACAACTTTAAGGGCAACGGGAAAACGAGACTTCACGGAGCAGACTGCTATTCCACTGGTGTGGATTGAATCAGCAATTTCGCCACAGGGTCGCATCGCTATTCAGTCTGCCCGCGGAAGCCGACCCACAGTAATCAATCATGGTCTTGTTCAGCTGCCTCCTCTGGCAGGTCAGTCAAATTTGCCAATTCAGTCAGTAATGGAGTTGCTGTACGACGAATCAGCATTGGCTCAAACAGGCCCTTCTGTAGAAGTACTGCCGGTTCCTAATAGCGTTCAGTCTGTTGCCCGTGCTTGGGTGTGGAGAGAGAGTGTGCGGGTGCGATGTTATGCATCTGCAAATGCAGAATATGAAACAACGTTTATTATTGAAAATGATGGTAGGCAAAGTGTTACTGTGAGTTTGCCGAAAGGCCATCGTCTTATTGGGCTAGAAGTTCAAGATGAATCCATACCGTTACAGTCGTCGAATGTAAGAGAGTTTCCGGTCTATTTGCCGAGCGGTCGGCAGCGAGTTTTTGTGACCGTGCGTACGGTTGTTGCGGCTGATTTTTCCCAAGGGATTTGGAGGCTGTCCTCAGTTGTGCCGGCGGTTGATGCGCCAACACTCACGCGAGAAATGCAAGTGGCAATCCCTAAGGATGTACGGTTGATAGGAGTGCCATCCGGGTACACAGAAATTTTTAAGCAGAAGACTGACTGGATTGAAAGGCTTTCTGGACTATCTCAACGAGAGTCATGGTTTGCAAGCACAAGCCCCGAGGTCGCTTCGTCTGGGTTCGACTCGCGATGGTTTGTTCCGACAAGTGGACGATACCAGCCAAGATTCTTTCTTCTAGTTAACCGCTGGTTGTTGGCTGCGTCAGCTCTTTGTGTTGCTGTTGCTGCAATGTGGTTGTCATTGTCGGTTTTCTGGAGAAGTTCATGGTTGCTAGTTGCTGGCGTTGTGGTTGCTTCAGTAGCTGCGTTGTGGGTGCCTCAACCGTTTGATTTGATAGCGCGTGCAAGTCTATGGGGGATGCTTGCTGCTGTTGGTTTTCGTGTCTGGATGTATGGTCGTGCAAAGAAACAGGTGTCCTTTGTGGCTCTTGTATGGATATTCTCAGGAGCCTGTTCCTATGGGGCTGAGGTTCCTTTGCAAGTGTTTCTTACCCCAGTTGATGGAGAAACAACGGCACTGGTTCCGGAGCCACTTTACAGAGTGTTAGTAGGAACGAGTGCAGCCCAGTCTTCTGGAGTGCGTGTTCTAAAATCAAAAATGGAGTTACCATCGGTTCGCGGCTCGGCCATTCAAAATGAGATTGAAATTTGGCATTTGAACCTCTTAATTGAAACCGATTCGGCCGAGGTGTTTTCGCTTGATCAGTCACCTGTCGGAGGCCGTTTTGCAAATGAGCCGTTTCTTCTTAACGGTGGGTCCTTGAGTGTGTCGTTATCTGCGAACCGTAATCAGGCACGGTTATCCCTTCCATCTGGAGGAAGACACAGCCTTGTTGTTCCGGTGGAACCAGCAAGAACACGAAGGGGAGATATAGAGATTTGTGAGGTTTGCCTTCCAACGTCTCCACAGACCGTGGTCGCGATGATGCCTCCCAATGGAATCGTGTATCCGCGGGACTGGCGCGGAGGGGTTCAGTGCGAATGGTCGAACGGCCAGGATGTTTTTCGACCAGCGCAAGAGATTGTGTCCCTTGATTCACGGCTACAGAGGTTTAGGGTACCTCCCGCTGAGCGTCTGCGAGTTATTCGTTCGCTGGATCCCAAAGAAACGGTAACAACGATTGTTCATGAGTCGAAGAGTAAAAACCAGATTACATGGACACCAAACGGTATTGGTTTAGTGGCAGAATTTATGATTGATGGGGGAAACGCGATACTGCCGTCATTCTGGATTCAGGCAGACCCCCGCCTTGTTTTTGCAAAAAGCCAAGACGATGAGAATGCACCTCACATAATTGGTGGATTTGAGGTGCAATCATTAGGACGAGGCATTTATAGAGTCGATCGTACCGAGCTCAACACAGAGAAGATGACGTTTCGAATGTCATTTCATATGCCACTAATAAATCTTACTGGCAAATACGAGTTGCCATATGCGTGGGTTCGTGGAGTTGAACGCGATACTCGTGAGTCGGTACTTACTAGTTACCCTGGCATTTCAATCGATGTACAGTTTCCTCAGGCAGTAGCTCCTCCGCAAGTGAATGAAGTTCAAGACGATGTTTTGCAATGGATCACCGAACTTATTAAAAGTGGCGATGAGTCGTTTTCTGAAAGTAGTTCAGATAATGTTCCTGAAGATAATGTTCCTGAAGATAGATTGGACATAATTCGTCTGCCTTTTGCCTTGCAGAGGCAGGCAGCATATGTAGAGGTAAGTCGTGAGCAAAATCTTTTACGAGGAACACAACAAATAGAAATTGTAGAACGTGCAGACAAAAACTATCTAGTTTTTGAAGCCACAATTGATTCAAGTCAGACAGTTTGGTTGAAGGATCGGATCAGTATTCCAAAGGGTTATCGGCTTGAGGCCTGTCAAGTATTTGAGAAAAAAAGTGGGAGCACCAGCGTTCAGAATGAATGTCCACTTGACATCTCCTTACAGAAAGAAAAACAAGATGCTTATGGATTGACGCTTCAGCAGCCTCGTTCGGGTATTTTTCTTTTGCGGGTCCAGGCAAGCAGTAATGGGCAGCTACGAAGAAAAGGGGTTTTGCCTCTGGTACAGTCGGCTTCTGCCTCTGATTTCCCCTATTCAGTGATTTGGGGAGGTGGTGATCAGCGAGCTAATCTTACGATCCTTGGTGATCAGCAAGTTTCAGAATTTGATACGGCTCAAAAAAGTCAGCTAAATGGCCGACGTCGTAGCCTGCCTGCGGTACGAGTTTCTGAGGATAGTCAGAGTAGTGTGTGGCGTGTCGAATTGCCCTCGAATGATACGGTGTGGTCATATCAGAGCGAGATACAGACGGGGCACGAACTAGTGGAACGCTCCGAATTGGCACCGGTCAGTGCAGAAGTTGATTCGAGCGTGAGTATGGATTCTGTCCTTACTGTGCCGCTCATTGACATTGAAGTAATAGTCGATGAGCGCGGTCGGATCTCAGGAATTTGCTGTATTGAATTACCAATGACGGCACCCGAAGTGCGGGTTCGAGTACCCGCAGGGTTCCGAGTCTATGAAATGTTGCTAGATGGTCAGCAGATTCAGCCCCAAACGCCTCGTCGCGACAGTCCGGCGGAGGTATGGGCTGTTCCTATACAGGCAGGTTCCTGGCCACACGAACTAGTCTTTGTATTTGTTGGAGAATTCGAAGCCACAACGATGCAAGGGGAACCAGTGTCCTTGGCTTTGCCCAGCGTTGTTGGCATGCCTGTTGAGCAAGTTCTATGGACAATTAATCATCCCATGAGTCGGTCGATACGATTTGCGGGGCTTGGAGACGTGCTGAATGAATTTGAGTCGCGTGATATAAGGACGAACGTACAAACAGAAATTGACGAGCTCGTCACCACCATTTCACCTGCTTTACCCAAAGGGGTGGGAACGCGATTGTCCGAGTTTCGTCTGAGTCGACAAAAGCAAGACGGTGTGCCACCACTTGAAGCCTGGGTGAGTGGTACAGCAGACACGTCTGAAGCAAGTCCGATTGCAAGACAATTCAGTTCGGCATTTCTCGCAAGTAATCGTTGGAAAAAGCTGATTATTCAACCACAATCGGCTCGTGGAGTTGTAACGATTCGATTTGCGGACTCGCCGCTTTCAAGGGTTGGACGTGCCGTTGCAACGCTGGTGGTTTTAGTCCTTGGAGCGTGGGGCTGTTGGGGGGTTGCAAAATTTGCTGACGTAATGCTCGCACTCGCTAATCGCTGGTGGCCAGCTATCGCGGGCGTTATAGCAGTTGGTTGGATTATCTATCGTGAGCCAGCGTGGCCTGGTTTTATGCTTCTGTTTCTAGCTACAGGCGCAGGGCTTGGACGACTGTTGGATGTATATTCAGGTCAGGAGCATTACTCCCTGGCCGCCGATCAGCCGACTGTTCAGCATGGAGCAAAGCACGGCGTAAGCGCTTCGTCATCAACGCGAGTTGTCGCCAATATGCATGAATCTTCAACGATTACACACTATGAATCGGGTAAAGGAGTAAGGCTTGATCCCTAAGTCTTGACCCTTAATCACCCGAGCCAAATTTGTAAGCAGCGTTGGTAGGATCAAAGTCGGCGTCCGTGAATCCATTGTTCACTTTGACATTCATGTAGGTATATTCCTCCATGAGAATTGGTTGGCCACCCTGCTCCTTAGGCCAGTCATAAGCTTCGTAGCGAATAGGAATAAGGTATTCGTCATCCATGTAGACACGAGCAAGATGAAAACGAAAGTTTCGTCGAGGTACTGGATGGACAACTTGGATACAGGTGCAGACCCTTCCATTTACTTTGGCTTTAGGGAAAAAGTTAACATCACACTCGCCAAATTGTTTGTCATGTTTAGCAACCTCAACAAGTCGCTCCGCAAGGTTCTCGACGCCGATCTCTGTAATCGGGTATCTGTTCCCCTGCATTGCGAGCATGCTCTGTGGTTTGAGAGAAACTGTGCCGACCATTGCGCGAACCCCACTGCCCGCATGAGCTAGCATGTTTCCGTCATTCTGGCCATCAGAATAAATGACCTCCTGTCCCTTTACTGCTTCTGGAGCAAGGAAGTAGAGATAAACACTGAAGGGCTCGTGCCGAATTTTGGCAAACATGTATTCATGCGGCTGAAGTTCACCCCCAATTCGCTCCCGTTTGACAACGGTGCATGAGTAATCTTTTATATTCGCGCGAAGGTTATCCAGGCCTTGGGCAGCGAGAGCCAGAGCAGGTTCCAGAGGGTGTTCACCTTGCCCTGTATTGGATACTGCGTCGCCGGCGTTAATATTACCTTGTGCCGTGTCGCCGTTTGGTATCAGCCCCACTTGACTTCCTGAAGTCTCTTCAGCCTTTAGTCCACCCACGAGAACAACGCAAAGAAGCGTCCATGCACACACGCCACAAAAAGTTGTGTGGCTGAGAAAAAAGTGTTTGGTTGTGGTTGCTTTGATCGCAGTCATCCCTGATCTGCTCATGGCTTGCTCCTCTTATCTGGGTTGGTCGGAGAATTTTTTGTACCGACCTGCCGCTGAAGAGCGGCAAAATAAATATTTGAAAATCCTTGTTACGTTATCGCAATGCGGGCAGGCACTTCATTTGATAGATCGCTTTTGTACGGCTTATTCGTACAAACAGAATGATCCAACAAACTCCTGTAAGCCACAAAAATGCAATTCGGAACCTAGAAGGAGAAGTTAGCGATCCATTGAGGTGTGGGAAATGGCAAAAAACACCTGTTTCGACACGTTTTTATCGAACTCTCAAGATTTCGCGTATCATTTAGTCGACGGTGTGTACCGTACTCTCTTCCTGCTCGCTACTTTCACATGCAATCTCGCCACCCATTGATCACCGCATCGCCGTTTGAGGTGTACCGGATTGTTTCTCGTCCCTTCTATGAGAATACGTACATTCTCGCAAAGGCAGGGTCTTCTGGCTGTCTTGTCATAGACCCTGGCTTCGAGCCCGAGGCTGTCATCGAAGTCATTGAAGAACACACGTTTGATCCGATGGCGATTGTGCTGACGCACGGCCATTCAGATCATATTGCAGGTGTTTCTGCCATGAAACAGCGATGGCCCTCGGTTCCTGTTCTCATAGGTCATGGTGATGCTGAAAAACTTACAGACCCAGTCGCAAATCTTTCGGCTGGATATGGCATTGATGTGAAGAGTCCACCAGCTGATACCCTCTTACGTGAGGGTGAGGATTTACTGGTAGGTGAATTTTGCGCGACAGTCGCAGAGATTCCTGGTCATTCTGTCGGCCATATCGTCCTTTGGTTTGCGAGTGATCCAGTCCTTGTCCTTGCCGGTGACGTATTGTTTCATGAAGGTATCGGTCGAACAGATTTTCCTGATGGTGATTTCTCTTCGCTTGCCTCAGGAATCCTGAACAAACTTTACAAACTGCCGGACTCCGCAATTGTTTTACCCGGTCATGGTGAGCCAACAACAATTGGTCATGAGAAAAAACATAATCCATTCGTGCCGCTTCCCTAGCTCTTTTCCATTCTCTCGTCCCCTGACACCGTTTACTCCTCTATGCTTGCCCCAGCTGATATGCCAACACCATCGCTCGACCAACCAGCCAGCCGGTCGACATTATGTAAAGTAACCGGTCTTGGTCTAGCTGGCTTGGCACGTCTGTTAGCGGGCGCCAGCATTCGTTGGATTGCGAGTCAACCAGATACATGCCAGAGGGTATACTTCGCAAATCATACGAGCCATCTTGATGCGCTCTTGATCTGGGCGTCGCTGCCACGCTTAGTGCGTGAAATAACCCGTCCTGTAGCGGCTAAAGATTATTGGTCTCGCGGTGCTCTGAGGAGATGGTTGGCTGAAGAAGTTTTCAATGCAATTCTGATCGACCGAACCGATATTAAAGTTCACCAGAGTCCGGTTGATCTTATGTTGCGCCAGGCGGGAAGTACGAGATCGCTAATCGTTTTTCCTGAGGGTAGCCGAAGTACGAGCGGCGAGGTCGGTGATTTCAAAAGTGGTCTCTATTATCTTGCAAAAAAACGTCCTGAAATCGAACTCATTCCTGTCCACATCGATAATCTTAATAGGGTGTTGCCGCGTGGAGAATTTTTGCCCGTGCCCTTACTTTCCTGCATAAGCTTTGGGCCTCCACTCTGGTTGGAGCGAGATGAGGCCAAACTGGACTTTCTAGCACGAGCACGCAGAGCAGTCTTATCTTTGAAGGAATAGAACAAGTGGCGGTACTGAACCCGGTGTTAATGTCAGAGAGGATGTATTCTAAGTGAATGATATTCGTACCATTGCCTTAGTTGCTGGCGTCCTTCTTTTGCTAACCGTAGTGACAGGGGTGGGGCAATTTCTCAAACGGCATCCGGACCGTGGTATTGATGCTGCTGCAGTGCGGACATTTAATATGCGAATTCGTGGGTGGTGGGTTTTATGTACGGTTCTGGCCGCCGCTTTCTGGCTTGGGTCCACTGCGACCGTCACCCTGTTTGGATTCGTTTCTTTTTGGGCATTACGAGAGTTCATTACGCTTACACCAACTCGCAAGGGTGATCACAGGGCACTGTTCTGGGTGTTTTTCCTTTTCACGCCCCTTCACTATGTGCTCGTCGGACTGAATCGATATGACATTTACAGTGTTTTTCTCCCCGTTTATGCGACATTATTTGTTCTTGCCAGAGCAGCAGTAGCTGGCGACTACAAGCGATTCCTTGAACGAACGGCGAAAATTCAAGCGGGTCTTGTCGTATGTGTGTACTGTTTGTCATTTGCACCAGCTCTCCTCGAACTCCAGGTCAATGGAGGGCCAGAGCGTGTGGGTGAATTAGGTAGTCGTGATGCAAACTTTCGTCTACTTTTCTTTTTGATCCTACTCGTCCAATTCGCGGACTGTATGCAGTATGTATGGAGCAGAATGTTAGGTCAGAGATTAGTTGCTGCTGCCGTCAGTTCCAATCGGACATGGGAAGGCCTGCTTGGCAGTGCAACGAGTACGGCGCTTCTTGCAGCAGTGTTATGGTGGGCGGCACCGCCGTTTCAGCCATGGCAGGCAGCGATCGTGGGGCTGGTCGTTGCGGTTATGGGATTTGCTGGCGGTATGACAATGTCAGCCATCAAGCGAGACCGCGGCGTGAAAGATTATGGAACGCTTGTAGTAGGTCATGGTGGCGTTCTTGATCGTATTGATTCAATCTGCTTTGCAGCGCCAGTTTTCTATCACATGACAGTTCTGGTTATTGGCGGCTAGTTGCGGTTGGTTTCTCGCTGAGTTCGTTGAGCTCGCTGAACATAAATCGATTGCCGCGCTGCAGTAGCTGAAATTCTATCTCTTGTGGGTGTGTTCACGTTTGGCCCCTCAGGGCTTTGTCCGCGAGTGGTCCGGGCGATGTCTTGGACCTGAGGGATCGCAGCAGCAACAGACGCCGGTGGAGCAGGGCAGCCACGCTTTACCCATTCCAGCCAAACAGTCTGTAGTTTGCCAATATCATGAATTCCATAGTACTGACTCAACGACTGAGGCCAATCACTACTTGCTAAACCGTCTCCGACGAACTGAATGTATCGTTTTCTGCCGCCTCGCTCTATCAGGTAACGAGCAAGCGAGTAGCCCTGCGAGTAAAGCGGAAGTACGTCCGCCGGATATTCTTTCATAGCAAACATTTCAGGAAATGAGATCCCTCTGCCTGTTCGTAGAAACTCGATGAGTAGTCTGTGCTGCCGGGCTCGTTCTACCGGATGTTCTACCGTTGTGCAGGCACCCTCATCAGCCCATCGTGGTAGTGGTTGACGGAAGTGACTTGCGAAAATTGTATGAGTGACCTCATGCGGGAGGACAGAATCAAGAATCCGTTCTTCACTGCCTTGGATCGTCATGGTCCAGTTGAAGACTTCGCCTCGATCAAATACAAAGCTTGTCGCACCACCTGCCCCAAGTGTGGGAGCTACTTCTGCGGTGATTGGACACGGCTGACTCCACCGAGGAAGGGGCTGTCCAATCCATTCGATGGCAAGGTCGTGGCGATACTGTTCAGCAGCATCTCCAATCTTCTGTGCTAACTGTGGGCTGGGGGCTTCAACGACAAAGTTTGCTGTTCTGTAGCCTGCCGCAAATAGAAAATTTACTGGGAGGATAAAAGCTGCTACCGCACTGAGGAGAAAAAATCTTCTTTCAAGTTTTCCAAACTGCATGTATTCACCACTTGGGAGACGGTGTCATCTGCTGCATTCATGACGATGACGAGACGTCGGACGGTAGCGGTGGAAAGAAGACGAGGCCAGAGCGATTTTAGCCCCGGAGTCTATTCGGCAGGAATCAGTCTCGGCCATGCTAGCTGGAGCTGATTTGCTTGCGGTATTTCAAGGGTTGTGCCCGGTGATAGCGATACTCGCGGCTGAAGAGTCTTATTCCATGCAAAAAGGCTTCGGTAATAACGGCCATTACCGTAGGCGCTCTCTGCGAGTTGCCACCAGGAGTCACCCTCTTGTACATCATAAAGCATTCCTGGTGAAAGCTTCTTCTTTGGTTTTGTGGTAGATGTTTGAAGTGGTGAATTGGCGATGGGTGGGGGCTGTGGAGGTAACTGTGAATTGACGTTATCTGCAGCTTTTGCTGACGATGCTTCAGGAAAAGGTTTTGCTGTTTTCTGCATCTGCCATGGAGCGTCCTTCTTTTCGACGTCTGGAAATCTTTTCACGCCCGGCTTCTGGGAGCCAAGGACAGGGATGTTATCGACTGCCTCAAGTGTGGGAGGGTCATCACGTTTCATCGCCGGAAGAGGAGAGTCGGTTTGTTCTGTTTGGTCAAAAGAGGGTTCAAAACTTGCCTCAATGTTCGGAAATCGTGTCTGTGTTTGTGACGTATCACCGATGGTATCTACGTGCTGCAACGTCTTCCTTTCCGGGCTTGGGGTAAGGTCAGGAGGAGGAACTGTTTCTGCAAAAGGATTAAAAGTGAGAGTATGAATATCTGGACCAGCGCCTTCTGGGGGGCGTGGTATGAGTAGACGTAGCGCAAGTGCAGTCACAAAAATTCCTGCTAGAAGACCGAGTAACGACAGAAGAAATTTGGATTCTCGTCCCATTTAAAGTCCGCACGAATAAACTACGTTCAGCGGCTGCGTGCTTTGCAGCTCCTGGTTTTTCTTAAGAGTACTGATTCTGCTGAAAGTGTGCTGGTGTTGCTAGAGCGGCAGGGAAAGAAAAAACATCGTCTGCAAACGGAGTGCTATTACTGAAAAATAGCCCCTAAACACTGGGGATTCCTCATCTTGATGCGACCTGGCTTGTGTCAAAATGGGAAGACCACGTAACGTTCTGTTTCGGTGTTTTTTTCAGAGTCGTTCCGCAGCTCGAAGTCGTGCTGACCGAGACCGACGGTTCGTCGCGACTTCATGTGCCGCAGCTTCAACCGGTGATTTCGTAAGGCAGTTCCAGATTTGCGGGCTACGGAAAGCTGTCTTTACAAGCCGATCTTCGAGTGAATGGAATGAGATGACAACCAGCCTGCCTCCAGATTTCAAACGACCAGGTATTCGTTCAAGTGCTATTTGAAGAGACTTGAGCTCTTCGTTCACTGCAATTCGAAGTGCCTGAAAAGTACGAGTCGCTGGATGTATTCTTTTTTGGTGCGTTGCTTGGCGAGGTATGGCGGACATGACAAGTTTGGCAAACTCTCTGGCTGATTCTATTGGCTGGCGTTCCCGGGCCTGCACAATACGTCTCGCGATTCGGCGGCTGTGTCGTTCTTCTCCAAATTCATAAATAAGGTCTGCAAGCGTTTCTGGTCGAAGTCGGTTAATAAGCCTCCATGCGGGCTCGCCTTCTGTTGGGTCAAATCGCAGGTCAAGGGGGCCGTCAGAGTCGAATGAAAACCCTCTTTCTCGGTCGGCAAGCTGATCACTTGAAATACCGACATCCAGAAGCACGCCATCAATACTTTCAACCTCTACGGCATCGAGAACCTCGGGTAGATTGCAAAAGTTTGCTTGAGCGAATCGGATTGGAAGGTTTTTGAGTTCTTGTGCGCCACGTTCAATTGCAGAAGGATCCCGGTCAATGGCAATGACCTTTCCTGTTGGTCCGACGATTTCTGCCAGCAGTCGTGTGTGCCCTCCACCTCCAAGTGTTCCATCCACAACAGTCATTCCCGCTTCGAGATTTAGGAATGACAGCGACTCCTTTGCCAGAACACTGGTGTGGAGGCTTGTTGAAGAGGATCGTTGGATAGAGCTTGGCTTGTGCACGTTGACAGTTTAACCATTCCGAGCAGTTCGTTTATTGAGTACCTTAATAAGCATGACAGGTTCAGCAGATTTAAATACAGCCGATTTTTATGACTATGACCTTCCCGAGTCATCTATTGCCCAGGAGCCACTGGCAGATCGTGCCGCTGCTCGGCTCCTTGTTTTGGATCGTGCGACGCAATCTATCAGGCATATGAATATTCGTGATTTGCCTGAGATCCTTGCGCCGAATGATCTTTTGATAGTAAACGATTCGCAGGTTGTACCGGCTCGCCTGCATGGACGGCGGGCTAAAACAGATGGTCGTTGGGAGGGGCTCTTCTTAGCAGAGGTTGTTCGGGACGATGGACGTCGGTTATTGCGTCTGATGTCCAAGGCACGGGGAACCTTACGAGTTGGTGAGCGTCTTGTAATAATGGACAAAGATGGAGGAGATCAGGCTGTCCTTGAACTTGTTAGCCGTGATTCGGGAGGGACCTGGTTAGTCGATCCATGCTCGGACGAACCAACGCTTGATTTTCTATCGCGAGTCGGCCGGGTTCCCCTGCCTGGGTATATCCGGGAGGGAATAGCTCGGAGTGAAGATGTTGAGAGATACCAGACAGTCTTCGCGGAACGGCCTGGATCAGCTGCAGCACCAACGGCGGGTCTGCACTTCACGCCTTCGCTGTTGCGAGAACTAGAGAGGAGAGGCGTAAAGCGTGCAGAGGTTACTTTGCATGTTGGGATCGATACATTTCGGCCGATCGGTACGAAACAGATTGATGAGCATGCTATGCACTCTGAGTGGTGTGCTGTTTCTGAGGAAACAGTAGCAGCGATTCGGCACACTAAGGGGATCAATGGAAGAGTCGTGGCCGTTGGTACAACAGCCGTTCGGTCTCTTGAAACTGCTGCGAAGGCCGGAGCAACTGAGGCGTTTGTTGGTGCAACGGATTTATACATTCGCCCCGGATATTCTTTTTGTACAGTGGATGCCATGCTGACAAATTTTCATATGCCGAGAACGACCTTGATGGTGCTTGTGAGCGCGTTTGCTGGCTATGATTTCATGAGGCATGCGTATCAAGAAGCGATTCGAGCTGGCTATCGGTTTCTGAGTTATGGAGATGCAATGCTGATTTTGTAGTGCAAAAATGTCACCCAGATTTTTCCTCAGAGGTCCCCCGTAAAAATTTCAGCTGGTCGTTGTATGATGCAATGAGAAATGAGAACAAAAATAGTTCCCAAATTAAAACATGAAAAGGAGTTGCGCTCGTGTCCCCTTTACCTCAGGAAGATGTTTTGGTGGTACCTCGATCCGTGTTGGAGCAGGCTGGATTGTTTCAGGGTTTTTGCGGAGATGTTGAAAAATACCTTCCGATTCTTCTTGACCCCAATCAGACACTCTGGATGCCACGCGAGAAAGCAGAGGAGGACCCATCATTTAAGCAGCTTATTCCGTACTGCCTGCTTGCATGGTCCGATCCTGATGGAGTGACTCAGTATTTTTCCTACACGCGCGGTGGTGGGCAGGGTGAGGCACGACTTCGGACCAAGCGGTCTATTGGTGTTGGCGGTCATATTGCCAGTACTGATGGGGAGCATGGAGATAATGCGTCGTATGAGGCTGGTATGTTACGGGAACTAAAGGAAGAGGTCGCTATTAGCGGAGATTTTACGAGCCGATGCGTGGGTCTAATTAATGACGATGCTACTCCTGTCGGGAGCGTGCATCTCGGTATTGTTCATATACTTGAGTTGCAATCTCCCGAGGTGGAGTCTCGCGAAGTGGACCTACTTGAATGCGGATTTCAATCGTCTGAGAAGTTACTCGCTGATCGGAAACAGTTTGAAACGTGGTCTCAGATTGCTCTGGATGCAGTTGAAGCCGGCGTTCTTGGATAACAGTCGAAACAAATACCACGGGTGCGTTCATACAGAATTGGTAGGGAATATTCAGTGATACCCGATAATGGTCCTGTCTATCTGGATAACCATGCAACTACTCGAGTCGATCCCGACGTGGTTGAATCAATGCTTCCGTGGTTTACAGATAACTACGGAAATGCAGGCAGTGGCACGCATGCGATGGGCGTGGAGGCACGTGACGCTGTAGAGGCAGCAAGGCAACAGGTGGCACAAGCGGTTGGCGCGACACCTCGAGAGATTATTTTTACGAGCGGAGCTACGGAAAGTATCAATCTGGCGATGGTCGGCGCAGTAAGTCGTCAGCTAATAACGCAGTGTATTGTCCCCAAAACTGAGCACGCAGCCGTTCTCGATGTGGCCGATCAACTAGAGAGGCAAGGCCTGTCTGTCTGCCGTTTACCAGTGGCAACAAAAGAGAGCAAAGCTCCAGGCGCTCTTGATCTCGACAATCTTGATGCGATGGTTTGCTCGGGGCCAACTCTTGTTTCAATCATGTTTGCAAATAATGAAATTGGCTTCGTACACCCAATTTCAGATATTGCTGACATTGTGCATGCTCATGAGTCTTTGCTCCATGTAGATTGTGCGCAGGCAATCGGGAACTGCTCTTTGGATGTAACTGCACTTGGTGCCGACTTGGCAAGTTTTTCAGCTCACAAGTGTCACGGCCCGAAGGGGGTTGGTGCTCTGTATGTTCGGCGTCAACAACGAAATGTAAGAATCGACCCACAGGTTTTTGGCGGTGGTCAGGAACGTGGCATTCGAAGTGGAACGCTTAACGTACCCGGCATAGTTGGAATGGGGCGTGCCTGTGAACTTGCAGGTGAAAAGCTGGACGCGGCCACGAAGCAGATGGCTGCTTTACGTACAAAACTTTGGAACCTGCTGTTGGAATATATCCCAGATATACAATTGAACGGTCCGCCTATTGAATCAGGCTTACGACTTCCCAATAACTTGAACATTCGTGTACCGGGAATTGATGGGGCGACTTTGCTTGCAGAACTTTCTCGAACCGGCGTGGCCGCGAGTTCTGGCAGCGCATGCTCGAGTGAACAGCCAAGGCCAAGCCATGTCCTACGGGCCTTAGGTTTGTCGGAGGAAGAAGCCCGCCAGAGTATCCGTTTCGGGGTCTCACGGATGACCTCATCTGAGGAGATTGAGGCGGCAGCGGAGAGGCTGAAAGGAGCGGTTGAGTCCCTTGGTCACGTATAATTCTTTTTGGATTTTCCTGCGTAACTGCTGAAAAGTACGGCCATGGAGTCAACTTCTGACTGTATCAGTGCACCGGCCTTTGCCGCTAATCAGGACCGGGATAAACTATATTTGGATGCTTGAGGGCATACTCGCGACTCATCGAATGATAGAATTCATCTGGTGATAATTGTTTGTAGCGGCTGTCGCGCTTCTCGAAACAACTAGCAAACTTCTACGGAGACTTTTACTATGTCGATTACGCTTACTGAAAAGGCAGCCAGCGAAGTCAAGAAAATCATTACAGATCAAAAACTCGAGGACGGCACGGTCCTTCGCGTCGGCGTTGCCGGAGGTGGGTGTAGTGGGTTTCAGTATTCGCTGGGTTTTGATACTCAATTCGACCCGAAGGCTGATTCGAAAACTGACCAGCACGGCATCGCGGTTGTAGTTGATAAAAAGAGCGATCTTTTTCTTGATGGGACAACGCTCGATTTCCACGAGGGGATTGATAAGCGAGGCTTCACCTTCAATAACCCAAATGCCTCGAAAAGCTGCGGTTGTGGCAGTTCGTTTCAGGCCTGATCAACTATCGCGGTAAGCTGCAGAGGAGGTCCGGTGGCGGCCGAAAAAGTTTTTATTGTTGGGATTGGTGACGATGGCATTGAGGGAATGACAGCCCATGCCGTGAAGATCGTTGAATCAGCCAATATTTTGTTAGGCCCTGACTCATGCAGCCCCCTGTTGTCTGCTGACATGCAGGGGCGGCTTGAGACTGTCACGAGTCTCGAGGAGTTGGTTGACCGCATAGAGGCATCTGGGGCGCAGCAACAAATTGTTGTTTTGGCATCAGGAGATCCTCTTTTCTATGGGACAGCGCGATACGTTTGTGCCAAACTTGGCAAGGAAAGATTCGAAGTTGTTCCTCATGTAAGCAGCATGCAGCTTGCATTCGCAAGGGTTAAGGAGAGTTGGGAAGACGCCTACCTTGCCAGCCTTTCTGGGTTGACAGTCATTGACCGTGTCATCGAAAAGATTCGTACGGTCGATACTGCGGGTCTTTTCACGAGTGAAAAATGGCCTCCAAACGCTGTCGCTGAGGTTCTGCTTGAGCAGGGAGTGACAGGGCTTCAGGCGTATGTTTGTGAAAACCTTGGCTCGCCTGATGAGCGAGTAACACAAGGTTCACTGCAGGAAATTTCCAAGGAATCATTTGGCCCTTTGAACGTTATGATCCTTATTCGCCCGAGCGGATTAACTGAACCACCGAGTAAGGCAGGTAGACGTCTGTTCGGAAACTCTGATGAGCTTTTCCTGCAGTCGCGTCCGAAGAGAGGCTTGCTTACTCCAAAAGAAGTCCGCAGCCTGGCTTTGGCTGAACTGTCGTTATGCTCCACTAGCACTGTGTGGGATGTTGGGGCAGGAAGCGGGTCGTTGGCTATTGAGGCCGCGAGGCTTGCCCCGAATGGTTTTGTTTTTGCTATTGAGATGGATGCTGATGACCATCAGTTGATAGAAGAAAATGCCGTGAGATTCGGTGTCAATAACCTGCAGGCTATTTTGGGTCAGGCTCCAGAGGCTTGGAGTGATCTCCCAGACCCAGATGGTATTTATGTCGGTGGGAGTGGTCGTGCGGTTACTTCACTCGTCGAACAGGCTTGGGAGCGTCTGAAGCCAGGAGGTCGTTTAGTTACCAGTTGTAACAGTATCGAAAATCTTGCTTCTGTTCATGCTTTGCTACGAAGCCGTTCAGACGACGCCGGGTACTGGATGGTCAATATCGCCCGTGGCATAGAGCAAATGGATCGTATTCGATTCGAGGCGATTAATCCAAACTTCCTTATGGCGGCGACGAAGGTGGGGTAGGGTGTGACCGACCAACTTCCTGAGCCACTTGATGCTATAGCCGTTGGTGCGCACCCAGATGACGTTGAAATTGGTTGCGGTGGCACGCTCGCAAAATTAGTTTCTCAGGGTTTCCGAGTAGGTATTGTTGATATCACTGACGGTGAGCCAACACCACGATCGAGTGGTCCAGAAGAGCGGCTTGCTGAAGCATCGAAAGCTGCCGGCGTGCTCGGTGTTGTGCATCGTGAACAGTTGGGGTTTCCTAATCGAAATTTATTTGACTGTTTTGAAGTTCGAGTAGCACTGGCAAAAATTTTTCGTCGATACCGGCCGCGTTTGGTTCTTGGAATTGGTGATAAAACACCGATGGCTTCACCTGATCACGCCCAGGCCATGGCAATAACAGAGGCAGCCGTTTTCTACTCGCGATTGACGAAATGGGACGAAGTCTTTGATCATCTTCCGGTTCATGTGATTCCCAACCTCCTGACCTATTTTTTGTTTGCTGGAGTTGCTGATCTTCCAGTAGGCCATTGGCCTATCGTCGTTAATATTGACGGTCACTTAGAGCAGAAATTGAAAGCCGTTCGCTGCTATGATTCTCAATTTCCTCCCGAAAAAGCAAGCGTTTTTACGCGAGTGGAGGCGTTCTCTAAAACTGTGGGGTGCCTTGGTGGGTGCGCTGAGGGAGAACTGCTTGCCGGAAGTCGCATCCCCTGCACATCAGACCTCATGGGACTATTGTAAAGATACGTTGATCACAGCAATCGAATCATTACCTCTATGACCCCAATAAGAAGAGCCTCATGAGTCAACCTGAGCAAATAGATACCAAACCTTGGATGCGATGGGTTCTCTATGCGGCTGGTGTCTACAACATCGCTTGGGGTGGGGTTGCAATCCTCTTTCCACTATGGGTGTTTCGGGCTACCGGCATGGAACCGCCTCACTACCCTGAGTTCTGGCAATGCATTGGTATGATTGTGGGAGTTTATGGTATTGGATATCTTATTGCGGCTTCTGATCCAATTCGTCACTGGCCCATCGTGTTTGTGGGTTTTCTAGGCAAAGTGCTTGGTCCGATAGGATTTGCTGAGGCGCTCTGGTCTGAGAGGCTTCCTCTGGCATTTGGTTTGAATATTGTGACGAATGATTTGATTTGGTGGCTTCCATTTTCTTTCATCCTTCTTACTGCTTGGAAAGCTCGTGGCCGCTCCAAAAACTGATCAATCTCCTGGCGAATACGACATTGTTGTTGTTGGTGCTGGAATTGCTGGCCTCATGGCATCTGGCTATCTAATAAAAGCTGGCTACCGGGTGGCAGTTTTAGAGAAAGCTCGCGGAGTTGGCGGTCGAATGGCAACCCGTCGGATTGGTGAAGCGGTCTGTGATCACGGAGCTCAATATTTTTCTGTCAAGGGAAGAGCATTTGGAAGTGTTGTCTCAGAATCGCAAGAGGCCAGTGCTGTCGTGCCATGGTGCGATTTATTTCCACGGTCAGAAACAGCCGAGGGTCCAGCTGTAGAACCACTTGATGAAGTTGGGCACGCCCGTTGGAGAGGTGCTCGCGGCATGACAAGTCTTCCAAAGTATCTTGCTGAGCAACTGCCCGAACCGGTGAAAACGGGAGTGCGGGTTTGTTCCTTGGGCGTTCAAGATAATGCAGTCCATGTGACCTGTGAAAACGATGAAATGGTTGTGGCTCGTGCCGCTGTGCTTACCGCCCCTGTTCCTCAAGTTGTCGAAATATTTTATTCTGGTGGACTGCGACCTCCCGTTGTCGATCCGCAGGTGTGGGACATGCTTTCATCGGTGGAATATTCTCCCTGCTTTTCACTTATGCTTTGCTTAGCGAAGCCAAGTCTGCTGCCTGATCCCGGTGGTCTTGAAGTCTGTTCCGGTCCAGTCGCCTGGATTGCTGATAATTATAAAAAAGGAATATCCCCAGTACCAAGCCTCACGGTTCAGGCAACCGCTGAATTTAGTAGGGATCACTTCAATGCTGATCCGAAGCAGGTGGAAGACAAACTTATAGAAGCAGTACATTGTTGGATTGATGGGGAAACTTCTGATGAGGTTCAGGCGCGGTCGCTTCAGCGTTGGAAATATGCCTTTCCTGTTTCACCAGTCAAGGCGCCGATGATCGCAGTGCAAAACAAGCCACCAGTCGTTTGTTGTGGTGATGCCTTTGGTGGTGGTCGTGTTGAATCTGCAGCATCAAGCGGCCTTGCTGCTGCACGTTGGATTCAACGGCTTCTGAGCTAATGTACTTCAGCCATGTCAGACGTGATGCTACTTCAGAATACGGGACATCGGAGTTCTTCACGGCATCTTATGAAGTACCCATGGCGACACATCAGCAATTGCGCGGGTATGCTGTAAGAGAGCCCTCTCGTGGCACTTCTTAAGCCGAATAGGGCCCTATCCTTCGAGAAATACCTGTCCTCAAAACGTGGAGACAAATTATGGCTTCAGTTACAGCAACGAAACTTCCTGAAGTTGAATCATACCTGTCAGGAGGACTCATCTCTGGCGTTGTTGGTGGTGAAGACTGGTGCGGCTCGGGAGGCACAACATTCCAATCTCATGACCCGGGCACCGGTGATGTGCTTGCCGAGGTGCATGCCTATACCGCAGCCGATGTCAATCAAAGTGTTGATAAAGCAAACGAGTCATTCAAAAAATCAGGTTGGTCGACACTGGCTCCGAATGAACGTGGCGTGCGGCTTCATCGATTCGCAGACCTCGTGGAGCAACAAAAAGAGGTTGTGTCTCAAATCGAAGCAATTGATGCAGGTAAATTACCAGCTCATGCTATGGGAGACGTTGAGAATTTCGTTGAGTCCCTTCGTTTTTTTGCAGATATGGCACAGAATGTTCAGCGGCGCAACCAGCTCGCCGTAGCAGGGCATGAAGCTTGGACGCTACGCAGTCCATGGGGTGCATGCGGCTTCATTTTCCCTTGGAACTTCCCGATTCTTCTTATGGGTTGGGGCATAGCGCCTGCTTTAGCAGCTGGGAATACGGTTGTCGTGAAGCCTGCTGAAGACACCCCTCTTTCATCGATTTTTGTTGCTCGTTTAGCTCGTGAAAGTGGCATGCCTGACGGTGTTGTCAACGTTGTTCCAGGTCTTGGGAGTGAAGCCGGAGCAGCTTTGTCCGCAAATCCCGGCATTCAGCGGATGTCTTTCACAGGTTCTCCTGAGGTGGGGAGGCTTGTTGGTGAGTCCTGTGGCCGAAATCTTGTGCCTGTCAAACTTGAGCTTGGGGGTAAGGGGGCTGCAGTGGTCTTTGAAGATGTTGATGTTGAAGCAACTGCAAAAAAACTTGTGGGAGCAATTACGTTTCACACTGGGCAGGTTTGTTGTGATGCAACCCGATGGTTGATTCACCAATCAATATACGATGAGTTTGTTGATGCTTGCAGACAGGAAATGCATCGTGTCAATGTTGGCTATCAGCTCGATGGCGACACGACCATGGGCCCTGTTGTAAATTCAAAACAAAGAGATAGAGTTTTGAGTTATCTTGAAAAGGGTGTTGCTCAGGGGGCTGATGTTGTGGTTCCCGGAGGGGCAGCTGAAGTAGCCGGACGGAATGGTTTCTATGTGAAACCATGTTTATTAAGTGGTTCGCTTGGTAACGTAGCTGCACGGGAAGAGATTTTTGGTCCTGTCGCTTACATGACGACATTTGACCAGGAGACAGAGGCTATTTCGCTCGCCAACGATACAGATTACGGTCTTGCAAATAGTGTTTGGACCACAGACTTAGGTCGAGCAGCACGTGTTGCTGAGTCAATGGTCGCCGGCAATAGTTGGATCAATTCCCATAATGTCTTTGCCAAAGGGGTGCCGTACGGTGGAATTCATAAGAGTGGCATGGGTGGAGGCGTCAATTCGATAGAAACCCTTTTTGATTATTGGCGGAGTCAGTCGATCGTGCGGCCGCTGTGAGGCCAGCCGAAAAAAGTCACCATAATGGAAGTGTTTCACAATCTTTGGATGTGACGCGTGGAAAACGTTGATTGTATCATTGTTGGAGCTGGGCTATCCGGGCTGGCATGCGCCCAAACGCTTATTCAGAATTCCAAATCTGTGCTTGTCCTGGAATCATCTGAGGTTCCAGGTGGACGGGTTGCCACCGACACAATCAGTGGATTTCGGGTTGACCGTGGCTTTCAGGTGTATCTCGACTCCTATGCTGAAGGACAACGATTTCTCGATTATCAGTCGCTCCGGTTTGGGGCCTTTGAACCTGGCGCACTTGTTGCCCGCAATGGTCGTTTATTTTCGGTAAGTGATCCGTGGAGGCGACCTTTTGCAGCCATTCGTTCAGTGTTGTCAGGTGCGGTTGGCGTGACTGATGGTTTTCGGATTGCCTTGTTGCGAAGCCAGGTCCTGGCTGGTGTACGGCGAGGGGAGATTGACCCCTCTGCGATTTCTGGTCGCGCAGAAAAAACGACACGTGAAGAACTTGTCTCGCGTGGCTTTTCATCTGATTTTATCAAGTTGTTTTTTGAGCCGTTCTTTGGTGGCGTCTTTCTTGAAAGGGATCTCACGACGGCAGCAACGGTTTTTGAATTTACATTTGCGATGTTTTCCAGCGGTCGGGCATGTCTTCCTGCAGGTGGCATGTCATCTATCCCGCAGCAAATGGCTCACAAGCTTCCTTCTGGCTGTTTACAGACTTGTGCTTCAGTCGTTCGAATAAATTTTTTGCCAACTGGTGGCGGTGAAGTAGTTCTTGCAAATGGGCGTCGGTTTCGTGCCGACTCGATTGTTGTTTCGAGCGCGGCAGTAGCAAATCCAACGATCCTTCCAGAGGGCGTACCGACGGTATGGAAACCTCCACTCTGGAAAGGCACCCGCCTTGTGGCTTTCGAGTGTGATAAGAAGCCTGCATGCAGGCAGACGCTAGTTGTTTCTGCGGAACCACTTGATGCGGGGCCGATTGATAATCTGTCTGTACCATCGGCTGTTACCGAGGGTTACGCACCGGATGGAAAAAATCTAATCTATGTTTCAGTTCGAGGTGATTGGGGGGGCGAAGATGATCAACTCGTGGGTGCGATTCGTCAACAAGCCGAAGTGTGGCTTGGTCCTGATGTCAAACTATGGAATCATCTTTCAACAGTCACAGTTCAAAAAGCTTTGCCGATCGAAACTCCACTATCAAGACGACGAAGGCCACCGTCAAGTTTTGTCGCCCCAGGACTTTTTCTTTGTGGTGATCATCTGACAACTTCTTCCATCAATGGAGCCCTTGTTGCTGGGCGTCTCGCTGCGGAAGAAGTTCTACAGTCTGCTTGAGAAGGGTTCTACAGCGCTGTCGCTGAAGAGCGATATTGGGATTAAAAAACACGGTGGGCGTCTCGTTCCAACAACGAAACTGCAAAGCAACCCCTCAACGAACAACTGTGAGACGAAAGAAGACTCAGTCTAGTCTTCGGAACAGTTTCGCGATGTAGCCCAGATGCCTCTCACGATAGCGGGAAAATAGAAAATTGCTCGCACGAATCCCGCCATTACGCGATACCCTTCCTTGGAGAAACCCAACCCGGTGAATGTACCAATTTCCCTAGAAGTTTGCTCTCGTCAGAGCGTTCTGGGATGTTACAATGAAGTTAAACAGTTGTTTCAAACGGTGATTCATGGCATCAATTAGTATTCAAAAAGTAGGTCCAATCGAAAGCGAAGGGCAAGATGACCCACGTGGCCGAATTTTGTCTGCAGCGGGTCAGGAGTTTGCCGAGAAGGGATTCGAGGCGGCGACAATTCGTGATATCTGCACGTTGGCGACGGTGAATGTTGCGGCGGTCAATTACTACTTTGGTGATAAACACCGTTTATATATTGAGAGCGTGAGGCATGCCCACGAGGAACGATCTCAACAAGTCCCACTTCCTGAATGGGTTGATGGCACCCAGCCAGTCAAAAAACTTCGTGACTTCGTTGGGAATATGCTTCAGAGAATGCTTGGTTTTGATCATCCGCCTTGGCAGGTTCGGCTGATGCTTCGAGAAATACTCCACCCAACCGATGCGTGTAGGGAATTGGTCGAAGATTATATCCGGCCGCACTTTACGGTGTTGTGCTCGATTCTTGATGAATTGACAGATGGTGAAATGTCGCCTGCCGAAGTGCGTCGTATTGGGCTGAGCGTTGTTGGTCAATGTTTTTTGTATCGTGCTGCTGGTGATGTCGTTGGCATGCTCATTCCCCTAAATGAAAAAAAGAATCTGCATAATCCATTAGACCTTGCAGACTATATCACATCCTTTTGCTTGGCTGCTCTTGGGAAACAGGCACCATTATTCGGCGAGGTCTCACAGAAATAGTCATTCAGCGTCGGATTTGGGCTGCGTGACAAGAAAATAAAAGTGATTGAGAGAATTTCCTAACAATGACAATGCTCCGGACTATTCTTGGGTGGATCATGCCTCTGCTGATTCTTGGGTGCGGAGTAGCTGCGTTTATGGCAATGGGAAGCCAGCCGCCACCCACGCGCATTGCAGCGGAGGGTGTAACTGCGACGGCTGTTCAGACAGTGATGGCGGTTCGTGAGCCCGGTGTTTTCCAGATTGATTTTGATGGTGTGGTTGTACCACTGCGTGAAGTAACACTTTCAGCTGAAGTTGGGGGGCGGATCGTCAAAAAGACACCCGATTGTCAAAGTGGAGAGTTTGTTACGAAAGGTACGCTGCTTTTTGAGATTGATCCTCGTGATTATGAACTCGAAGTGCGTCGACTGAAGCAGGAGCTGAAGCAGGCGATATTATCTATTGAGGAAATTGATGAAGAGATTAACCAGAATGTTCGGTCGGTGGAACTTGCAGAAAGGCAGGTTGAGTTAGCACATCGCGAGGTTGTGAGACAAAACAATTTGAAATCTGACAGGGTGGTGACTGAGGCAGATTATGAGCGAGCCTTGCGAGATGAGCTAACAGCTGACAATAGCCTAAATACGTTAAAGGGTCAGCGTCGCGTCCTTGCCAAGCGTCGTATTCGTTTAAATGAAGGTCAGACGCTGACAGAGACAATGCTCGAGCGAGCCCAGCTCGACCTTGGGAGGACACGTATCGCCGCTCCTGTAAGCGGTGTTGTTGTTGAAGAAATGGTTGAGGCAGAATCATTTGTTACCAAAGGTAATCCACTGGTCACTATTGAAGATACCAGTGCTGCCGAAGTGAGAGTGAGCTTGCAGATGGATGATGTGTCGCGAATTTGGAGCGACAGTCGCCAAGATCCAGAATTGTCTCCATATGATTTTCCAGATACGCCAGCAACGGTTATCTACCGAATAGGTAAGCGTCAGTACCGCTGGAAGGGTGTGCTTGAAAGGCAGGAAGGAAAGGGGCTGGAAGCACGAACACGAACGCTTCCCTGTAGGGTTCTGGTGTCTGAACCGACTGATGTCGAGGCCATCGATCGCTACGGATCACCGCTACCAGATCTCCCCCTCGGTGCACCAAAATCACTCCTTCGAGGCATGTTTGTTGATGTTCAGGTCGAGGTTGAAACGAATCAGCCACTCGTTTCGGTTCCCTGCGAGGCATTACGGCCCAATGGGGATGTCTGGGCAGTAAGGAACAAAACTCTGGCGATCCTTCAGCCACCACTTATTCAGGTGTCAGCAGGCAGGGCCGTTTTTGAATCAACGGCAGATGGCATTCAGCCAGATGACCAGATAGTGCTCAGTCAGATTGCGAATCCGCGAGCGAACATGCTCGTCGTCGATAACGCCATCCAGTCTCATGCTGATTCAAAAAATGGGCCTGATCGCCTACCGGTTAGTGCGTCATCTGCTTCTCCCCAATCAGGTAAGTGAAAAGCCCTCATGCGCAGTCTGATCTCTTGGACCGTCAGGAATATGCCAGCAATGAATACGCTGGTGGTGGCCATTCTCATTGTGGGAGCGATGAGTTTCGCCGGTATGCGACGAGAGGTTTTTCCAGAATTTGAGCTCGAAATAATCCTTGTCAATGTACCTTACCCCGGAGCGACACCAGAAGAAGTCGAAGAGGGAATCTGCCAAAAAGTCGAAGAGGCGTGTCGCAGTGTTTCCGGGATTAAAAAACTTACGAGTGTCGCACAAGAAGGGGTAGGTTTCTGTGTTTTCGAACTCGATTCTGGTACGAAAGACGTACAGAAGGTGCTCAGTGAAATTCGTTCGGAAGTCGAGCGAATCCCAAGTCTTCCCGAACTTGCAGAGGATCCGAAGGTTGAGCAGGTGACCCTTCGCAACCCAGCAATTAAGGTTGGTATTTTAGCGCCACGCGTTGCTGGGGGCGTCTCCGAATCTGAGTTGCGAGATGTCGCAGAACTTGTAAGGGATGACCTCCTGGCTTTACCGGCTGTTTCGGCTGCAAATCTCCAAGGTGCGAGAGACTATGAAATCGATATTGAGATTTCAGAACGGATGCTCCGCAAATATGGGCTCTCACTGCGGAATGTTGCCGATATTGTTCGTCGAGAGAATCTTGAGTTGCCAGGTGGCACGATTCGCGGTGAAAGCGGAGAGATTCTGCTCAGGGGTAAAAACAAACGGTACGTTGGTGATGAGATTGCCACTCTTCCTTTGGTGACGTTGCCTGATGGTCTCGTTTTAACGGTCGGTGATCTGGGTACGGTGCGTGATGATTTCGCAGATATTACCGCAACGAATCGAATCAATGGGCAGCAAGGAATGGTTGTGTCTATTGATCGGAGTTCCGGTGAAGATCTGCTGGCCATGACAGAAGCAGTCAATGCGTACGTTGCCAAGG
This sequence comes from Pirellulales bacterium, assembly GCA_016776925.1. Taxonomy (GTDB): domain Bacteria; phylum Planctomycetota; class Planctomycetia; order Pirellulales; family UBA1268; genus UBA1268. The sequence goes on from JADHSL010000001.1 coordinate 144,506, forward strand.
TGTCGCTGCCGCAAGGGTATCAGATTGTGACATGGGCAGATCAATCGATCGATGTTCGTGATCGACTCGAAATGCTTCTGAACACAGGGATGCAGGGACTTCTGATTGTTTTTGTCATCCTGTCACTTTTCCTTAATTTGAAAATTGCCTTTTGGGTTGCCTTGGGTATCCCGTTTTGCATGTTGGGGGCCGGTGGTCTGATGTTTCTTA
>JADHSL010000096.1 GCA_016776925.1 Pirellulales bacterium
GACTCGTTCATCGCAATCGGATCTTTGCGTGTTGGTGAGTCAATTGTTCTGTCGCCCACCTGAACTTTACCGACGCGGTGGTTGTAGATCACTGTGATGCCGCGGTCCTCAACGGCTTTCTTGAATCGCTCACGATACGCTCTGTTGCCGATACCCTGTACGGCATGCCCGCCATGAGCTCTTGGTTGCTCCTTAACGCCCTCCATCAGGATCTTGTAGGTCGAGCCACCGACCGTATTACCTTTACCCCAGTCCAGATGGTTGATACCCCCACCAGTCATGCCGCCAAGCCAGCGACTTGGTTCGACAAGAATGACATTCGCCCCTTCTTTGCCAGCGGCCAAGGCTGCCATAACGCCACTCGCAGTGCCGCCATACACACAAACGTCTACGTCATGACATGGAACGTCTGCGGCGATGCAAGCGTGGGAGCCAAAGAGAGCAAAGAAAACAATTGATGCAAAGTGATGTCTCATGGCGATGTGTCGTTCTCGAAAACTTTCATTCAAAATTTCAATCTTGGAGCGATGTGCCCCTGCTCACGAATGTGTTTAAGTAATGCCTTGAGTTGTAACGCTTTTTCCGGATGCTCATTAATGACGTTCGTTCTCTGGCCGTCATCATTTTTTATGTGAAAGAGCTGGCCTGCCTCTGAATCATCCGGTGTGTAACCATACTTGGCTTCCCACTCAGTGTTTCGACCACTCACATACCCGTTCTTCGTATCGATCAAGGTCCAGTCGCCACTTCTAATGGCGTACTCACGGTCACGCGTATTGTGGACATGAGCACTTCGCGGACTTTTTTTCGTCGCACCGGTAATCAGTGGCTGCAGGTCATGAGAGTCTTCAGCCTGATCCGCAGGCAACTCGCACCCAACAATCGAGGCGAAAGTAGCCATAACATCGATTTGCGACACAAGTTGACGACAGACTGAACCCTCAGGCACGTTTCCTGGCCAACTGATGATGTAAGGTACACGATGTCCACCATCGTAAATATCCCGCTTCAAACCTCGCAGTGGATCAGACGACCAGTGATCAAATTTCTTTGATCGCTCATACGCGTACCGTTCTGGACCGTTGTCAGCAGAGAAAATAATAAGTGTGTTCTCTCGTTGACCTGAGTCCTCAAGAGCCTGGAGGAGTTGCCCGATTGAATCATCTGTTTCACAAACAAAATCGCCGTACGGCCCGGCTTTTGACTTCCCGTCGAATGTATCATTGGGAATGATCGGTGCATGGGGCGAGGGATAGGCAAAGTACAGAAAAAACGGTTCTTCAGTATGCGCCTGACTTTTTATATACGCGACACCTCGCTTGGTTGTTTCAGGGATATTTTGATAGGGATCCCAATCACTGCACATCGGCCCAGGGCGGCACTCCCAGCCACCTTCTTTGATGGGCTTCCACTTTGAAGAGTCCATGATGGTATCTGGAGCCTTCACCACCTTATCGTTTTCAATCCAACAATACGGAGGAAAGTTGATGACGGTGTCACCAAAATAATAATCAAATCCATGGGCCAGAGGGCCATCAGGAATAGACTTCTTCCAGTCAAACGCTTCAGGGCCATAAAACGTGCGAGACTTCTTGTTTTTCGATGTGCCCTCTTGGGTTCTGACAGCAGCATCTTTTTTCAGAATGGCCTTCCAATCCCAACCAAGATGCCACTTACCGATTGCTGCGGTCTTGTAGCCCTTTGCCTTAAGCATCTCCGGTATTGTTAATCGCTCTGCGTTGAATGCTGAATCTCCAAACACTCCAACGATGCCGTGAAACTTGCGCCAATGGTAACGGCCAGTTAACATTGCGTAGCGAGAGGGCGAGCATATTCCTGAAGAAGAGTGCCCGTCGGTAAATTTCATTCCTGAGGATGCGAGTGCATTGAGATTCGGCGTGGGAATTTTTGAATCCGGGTTGTAACACTGGAGATCACCAAACCCCAGATCATCTGCATAGATGATGAGTATATTCGGAGACTTTCCTAAGGCCCGTGGCACGGGCAGCAGCATGAGGAAAAACACTGCACTCCATACGATTGTTTTCATCCCATTCATATCTTACGTGCCTGCTGCCTGGCTTGGAGACCAAAGCAAAATTGTTAGTCTTTCATTTGTGCGTCATGCACAGCCCCACCCAACACCACTCGCCGTTGTTCAAGAATTTCACTTCTTTGTGATGATTACGCTTTTCGTTTCGAGCGTTCCCCATATGTGGCCAACACCACACTTCATGACTTCCTTTCGAAACCTATCATCTTTGACTGTATATATTTCATCATCAACACGAATGGTCGCGACATGCTCATCAAACGTGACGCTTGTCGCATGCCACTTCCCAGCTTCCGCGTGATATTTCTCCGTCCTCACAGTGGCCTTCTTTTTCTTTGACCCGTCGATACCCTCGTACGTCACAAGACTGACTACGTCAGTTTTCGAGTGGTCCTTGTTCGGCGTGCCGTTGACAAACACTTTGAAAAGGTGCGTAGGCTTGCCATTGTCTTCAGTCTCAAAAACAAAGTTTATCTTCTGAGGCAGATCACGTTTCCAAGAGAGTGAAAATGCACCATCGGTGAACGGTATGGCGTAGAAAGTTATGGGGCCATGTCGATTGTGGGCATTATATTCTGCTTCAGTGCTCACAACTGTGCGCACACCGTTAACCGTACTCAACTCACCCCATTTCATGCTGATTTGTTCACCCGTAGGCTTGACCTCTTGAGCACCAGCGAAGAATGCTGGTAACACAAATAGCAATGAGCATTGCAGAAGAACTCTCCATGCCCTTTTCATGGTTCGTAAATGTGTTAAGCGTCTCGGCATGAGCCGTGCCTCTTCGGAGGAATGAGTAAAAAAGAGCGTTCTTTCAAGAACCATGCTCTCGCGTATTCATTCTTACAAATAAGGTCAAAACGTGCAGAGAAAATTACCGCTTGAGAGTCAGTCTGATTCACGTTTCAATTTCCAGGAACGGAATGATTCGACTGTGGTTTGACAAAACTTCTATTTGTACAAATTGTTGTCCGTTTTGTCATAAACATCGTTCTCATCAATGATGTCACTGCCGAAACCATCAAGACGTCTTCGTAGTAACATCATTATGAGAATCAATTGCACGGTACAGAAAACCTGTCTAAGGATTGTGAACAAGAAGTTCCGCCGTGGGACACTCAGAGTCGCGATGCGTGGCTGAACTTGTTGCGTTCCGCACGATCGGAAACAGAATCTACCCCGCTCCAAAACTTGACTCGCTTTGAGAATTGAGCGTGAACGATCCGTCGCCTCTGACGCAGATATTCCTTGCTACCAACGGGCCTCTGGAAAGATTAGTTCTGACGAAACTCACTCAGGGCCCAACAACTCGATCAGTGCTCTCACGAGGTGGAAGAGGCTCATAAAGCTGCCAACCAGACGAAAACAACGAAAAACACAAGTTTCAATGGGCTTTCCTAGCCTTTCAGCCGTTTTTGACAGTTTCTAGTCAAATAAATGTTTTCTGGTGATGCCGCCAGAAAACCCTTTTTTGTGCATATCACCCAGACTGTCTCCTTTGTTCGCAGAACCGTCTCTGCGTGGCTTATTGCGCGTCAAAAAGCGTCCGGTCGGCACAATATGAACAAAATCATGCTCGTTTTCGTCATAAATTGATTGCATCCGGTCGTCTCTTGGCCATAATCGGTTCTAAAGAAGGAGATTGCCCTGTGCCTGGACGAGAACGACGCAGCCGATTAATTGACATCATCCGCCTTCGAGGGTTTGCAGCCCTCGATGAATTGGTGCGCGAACTCGGTGTATCCGAATCGACTATCCGTCGGGATCTCGATGCACTCGAGGAACAAGGAACCGCACGTCGCACCCATGGTGGTGTGCTGTACGCAGGTGGACTCCCTCGTATTGCGGAATTCGACGAGAAGCAACCTGCAAACTGGGAAGCAAAACGAGCAATCGCCGCCGAAACTGCAAAAATTATTGATGACGAAGAGACGGTTCTTCTCGACGGTGGTACGACCACGTACGAAGTGGCACGGCTTCTGGCTGGACGATCACTTCAGGTGGTTACCAATAGTATGCCAGTTGCCAATCTTTTTGCTTCCGAATCGAGAACAGATCTTATCCTCCTTGGTGGTTTTGTTTCACCACGAACCGGAGTCTGCCTCGGACCCTATACCAATGAATTGCTGAGCCGGCTGCATGTGACCACAACAGTGCTTTCAGCTGCCGGTATATCAAAGCAGGGCCTCTTCAACGCCCAACTTCTTCTTGCCGAAACAGAACAAGCCATGCTTCGCGCCGCAGGGAAAGTTATTGTTGTTGCCGACAGTTCAAAGTTTGGCCGCAAAAGCCTCACACTCGTATCTGGACTCGATGCAATCGATATCGTTGTCTCTGACAAGGGGCTTTCCGATGAATGGCAACAGACAATTCTTGACGCCGGACCTCGTCTGATTCTTGCAGATACTCCTGCAGAAGATTGTGAAGATGACACGCCACATGCGACCTCTCATAGCTAATACCAACCCTTAAAACAACCACCTCATGCAAGCCACACTCCCACAACACAACCTAACCCGGTCTGATGTAGAACGCATCGTACGAGACATCGTGCTTGCAGGGCATGACGGTGTACCAAGTCAGACAACTCGGGAACACTCAAATACAGCTCCAAAGCTTGTTGTCAGTATCTCAGCACGACACTGTCACCTCACAGATCAGCATGTTGAAAAACTATTTGGTTCCGGCCACACGTTGACACCACAAAAAGATCTCTACCAAGATGGCTTTTATGCTGCGGAAGAGACAGTGATGATTATTGGCCCGAAACGCCGAATGCTACCGACGGTTCGCGTGCTTGGGCCCACCCGACCAGCATCACAGGTTGAACTTGCATTCACAGACGGCATCTCGCTGGGGATCGATCTCCCCGTGCGAGCCAGCGGCAAAATTTCAGGAACACCGGGCTGTGTACTCGTTGGACCTGCCGGCACTATTGAACTTACCGAAGGAGTCATACGTGCCGAGCGACATGTCCATATGTCTCATGAAGATGCCAAACACTTCGGAGTGAAGAATGGCGATCGAATGAGCCTGGTGATCAACGGCCCGTGTGACACAGTCTTCCGTGACCTCCTCGTACGGGCAGACACAAACGCAAAACTAGAAGTTCATATTGATACAGATGAGGGCAACTCGGCTGACCTTGATCATGCGACAAGCGTCGAACTGGTCCGCCAGGAGTAACGCCAGAATATTCATGGATGAAGAGACAACAAATGACTGCTTTGTTGACATGTGTCGACGCAGTCGACCCGGGTACTGCCCGGTTGGAATGAGTACGAAAATGATATGGAGCAGAAGATGGCAAAGAACATCGAAGCCCTTGGCATGCTCGAAACCAAAGGTTTCGTGACACTTGTCGAGGCTGTTGATGCAATGATGAAGGCAGCGAATGTTTCCTTCCTTGGCTGGGACAAAGTTGGAAGTGGTCTTGTGACCGCATTTGTCAGTGGTGACGTGGCGGCCGTGAAGGCTGCGACTGACGCTGGCGCAACAGCCGCTGGTCGAATTGGTGAAGTAGTAAGTGTTCAGGTGATTGCTCGTCCTCACGAGGACCTCGGCACTATCCTCAAAACGAAATCACCGAAGACGAGCAACTAGCCCAAATGAAAAATAGCTCTGTCCGGTGAACTGGTCAGAGTACTTCCCCTCTCAAACTTGTAACTTTTTTCAGGAAAGATTCATGAATACGGCAATTGGATTAATTGAAACAAAAGGCCTTGTGGGCCTCGTTGAGGCAACTGACGCTATGGCCAAGGCGGCAAATGTGCAGATCCTCAAGCGAGTTGATATCGGTGGTGCGTTTGTCACAACCGTTGTTCAGGGTGATGTTGGAAGCGTCCGTGCTGCGGTCGAAGCCGGTGCCACTGCTGCTCAACAGATCGGCGAACTTGTTGGCAGTCACGTCATCCCACGTCCTGCGGAAAGTCTCGTTTCAGCATTTTTCAGCTGAGTGGAAACCCCGTTGTAGGTGCCGCACGGAAGCATCCCTGGCAGCAGGAGAAAGCCCAATGAAGATACTCATCGCAAACCTCGGTTCGACAAGCTTCAAGTATCGACTCTTTGAAGTGTCTGCGGAAACAGACACGACGGGAGGCGAACAGGAACTTGCTCGGGGTGGCGTGGAACGTATCGGTGGACAGGAAAGCCGCGTCTACGCTTCATTGGATAGACCGGGAGGCGAAGCGACGCAAATCGAGACGGTACAACCCGTACCTGACCATGGTGTCGCCCTGGAGGCCGCAATAGCGCAACTCACAGCAGACGGAGGACCGATTTCATCGATTGCAGATGTTACTGCGATTGGTTTCAAGGCTGTCCACGGTGGCAGAGTAAGCGGTGTCGCACGAGTCGACGACTCAGTATTAGAGGCGATGGAGGAAATGGCCGACGTTGCTCCAGCGCACAATCCACCGTACGTCAAAGCCATGAAGCAACTTGCGGAACGGTTTCCCGACGTACCACTGATCGCAGCTTTTGAAACAGATTTTCATTCCACGATACCTGAACGAAATGCTCGATATGCAGTGCCGACAGAGTGGCTTGAAAAGCACCTTGTTCGCCGATGGGGTTTCCATGGCGCAAGTCACCGGTTTGTTGCGGAACGGCTGATGGCAAATATGGATCAACGTCCCTTGCGTGCAGTTCAGTGCCATCTTGGGGGTTCAAGCAGCATCTGCTGGACATGTGACGGCCACAGCGTCGGCACCTCAATGGGAATGAGTCCACAGTCTGGTCTTCCACAGAACAACCGTTCCGGAGACGTTGACCCCTATGCACTTCTCCATGTTTCCAAAACAACAGGGCGATCACTTGAAGATCTTCTTGTTGAATTATCGACACGAGCCGGTCTGTCCGGCATGTCAGGAACGTCGGGTGATATGCGAGACCTTGAAGCTGCAAAAGCCAACGGGAATGAAGCCGCACAGGTAGCCATTGATGTCTACGTAAGTTCTATCCGCCATTGGCTTGGTGGCGGCATGGTCGAACTCGGTGGGCTTGATGCGATCGCATTCACGGGTGGTATTGGTGAAAACTCCCCTGCCACCAGGGCAGCTGTTGTCGCTGGATTAACTGACCTCGGTATTGAAATCGACAGTGCTGCAAATAAGTCAGACGCCACTGGGGAACGCCGAATTGAAGCCGCTCGATCACCGGTCGCCATCTGGATTATTCCGACAAATGAAGAAGTTATTGTTGCCCGTCAGACTCGGAATCTCCTGGCACTCGCCTCGTAACTGACACCCTCATACATTTTGAAAGTATCTCACTCATGTTCGTTGCACTTGTTACTGGATCAATTGTCGCCACACAAAAGACCAGCACGATGACTGGCCATAAGTTGCTCATCGTTGAGCCATACCGACTTGATGAAAAGAAAAGATCAAAGCTTGTGTCCACAGGAAGAACCTTTATTGCCGTCGATTGCCTCGGCGCTGGTGAAGGGACATTCGTATTGGTGACACAAGGGTCGAGTGCTCGCATGACTCCTGAAACGAAAACACTCCCCATTGATGCGGTCATCATTGGGCTGGTCGATACAATCCAAGTTGAAGGCAAGGAAGTCTTCAGTCGCGATACCGCAGACATTCAGGCCGATTAATTCCTTTTCCCCAATCCTTACCCCATACATATATCATTTCAATGAACGCGTCCGATCAACCAGATATCAACTCCATAGTTCGTAAGGTAATTGCCCAACTGCGTTCAGCCGGTGGGCCTGTCAGTGGTCAGGGATATGCCGGCCGGAATGGAATCTTTGCAACGGTCGATGAGGCTGTATCTGCAGCGACCGAAGCTTTTGCTCAGCTTGAACAACTTGGCATGGACGGCCGAAAAAGGGCCATTGGCCATATTCGTCGCATAGCCATTGAAGATGCTGAGGAACTCGGCCGGATGGAATATGAGGAAACTGGCATTGGCCGACTTGTTCATAAAATTGAAAAACTACAGGTGCTGGGCGACCGCGTTCCTGGTGTGGAATTCATGTCGAGTGAGGTATTCAGTGGAGACCATGGCCTCGCCGTGATTGAGCACGCTCCCTTTGGTGTCATTGGTGCGATCACCCCGGTAACGCACTCCCTTCCAACAATTGCCTGTAACGCGATCAATATGCTTGCGTCAGGGAACACCGTTGTCGTCAACCCTCATCCAAGTGGCAGAGGGGTAGCCGTCGAAGGCGTCCGTCGATTTAATCAGGCCATTCAGCGAGATCTTGGTGTCGATAATCTTATTAGCCTCGTTGCCGAGCCAACACTCGAAACTGCCGGAGAGCTATTTAATCACCGTGGCGTCAAACTCATCTGCGTGACCGGTGGTCCAGCCGTCGCTCGAGCAGCGCTGCAATCCAGCAAACGGGCAATCGTGGCCGGTCCTGGCAACCCACCCGTCGTTGTTGATGAAACTGCCGATCTCGATAATGCCGCCCAATCAATCATTGCAGGCGCTGCCTATGATAACAATCTGCTGTGTATCGGAGAAAAGCAGGCCTTCGTCGTTGATGCTGTGTTCGATGCAATGATGGCCGCGATGGAACGAGCAGGTGCCCTACAGCTTTCGGGCCATCAGATAGACCGCCTCACAGAAACAGCATTTGTAATGGTAGGCGAGGGCGAGCATCGCCACCCTGCTCCAGCAAAAGAACTCCTTGGAAAAGATGCCTCACTGTTGGCAAACGCCGCCGGTGCTTCCGGCCGTGAGGGTCTTGAACTTGTATGTGGCGAAACAGATATTTCAAACCCTTTTGTACCTGTTGAGCAGATGATGCCCTTCGTCCCTTTTGTACGGTGTGCCAATGCTGACGAAGCCATCCAGCGAGCCTTTGAGAGTGAGCATGGGTTCAGGCATACAGCAGTTATTCATTCTCATAATGTTCGAAACATGACCCGCATGGGACGACTTCTCGACACAACTCTTTTTGTCAAGAACGGACCGAGTGTTGCGGGACTGGGTCTTGGTGGAGAAGGCTATCTATCCTTCTCAATTGCCACGCCGACCGGTGAGGGCGTCACAACCCCTCTCACCTTTACACGACAACGCCGGTGCACACTGGTGGATGACCTTCGAGTCCTCGGAAGCCCTCACTAACAAAAAGCAGAAGTTCGTTTTTAATTTTTCCCAATACTTTTTTTCCACCAAACAAGACACGATTTCATGCAAGTAGCACGAGTCATCGGTACAGTCACAAGCAGCTTCAAACACGACTCGCTCGTGGGAGCCAAGCTGTTGCTTGTTCAGCCGCTTCTTGCTGATGGCGAAGGCAGTGACGGTGATCCACAAGTCGCCATCGACACGGTGTCTGCTGGCATTCATGACCGCGTTGTCATTACAAGCGACGGTCGTTTGATGCGAGACGTTCTCAATAGCAAACGGACTCCAGCTCGCTGGAGCACCATCGCCCTCGTTGATTAGCCCTCCTTAGATTGACCGCAACACAATGCCCACTCCATCTCCT
>JADHSL010000015.1 GCA_016776925.1 Pirellulales bacterium
CAGGAACCAGATCACTCTTTGCAACACCGACTAACAACACGCTTTGGCCTGTTGGCTCGACTGATATGAGTAAGCCTTCATCGGTATCGTCAACCGACAGTCTTTCTCTTGTACCGAAGTAAAGGAAACTCAACTTTGTTGTTGCAGGATCAAAGTTTTCGATGCGCTCCTGTACACCATATTCATGCGAACGAACGTACACGGTATTCGCATCCCGAGGACCAACACCTAACTCCCACGAAAGAACTCCGCCGATATCTTGACGAAGGTGCTCGTTGACAATCACGCCAAAATTTTCAGTCGTCAAGTCACTAAAGGCTACTCCTGAGACAACCTGATACTCTGGCGACCAGGCCCATGGGTTCACAATTGCTACCTCGCCAGATTCGGTCTTTCCAATAATCAGGTTGTGAACAGACACATCTCCGAATTCAAGCCTGTCTGTTGAAGGGTTAAAGCCCACAATATCTGGACTCGATGGAGAAATCGTAAATACGTTCCCTTGGCCATCAACGGGATCGGCCACTGGAGTCGGTGCCGGCATTGGAAGTGGAGTAGGCTGCGTTGGGCTTGGAGAGATTGGCTGCGGTGCGTCGTGAATTCCCATCACAGCAAAGTTCTCAAGAACAGCCTGCGAACCTCCTGGTGTGCCATTAAAACCAAAGGTTACGGTGCCACCGGGAGAAACATCTGGATTCCATAATGCTCCTCGTACCGTGTATCGAGAACCTGACTGATTGACAATTTGACCATTCCAGATGGAATCAATGTCACCAGCAAAATCGAATGAAGCTTCCCAGCCTTTGAGTGTTTCAGAACCAAGGTTCTGCACTGCCACTTCACCGGTGAACCCAGACCCCCAATCAGATATCACATTGAAGACCGTATTGTACTCACCTGGTAATACCACTGGATCGGGTGCCGTTGGACCAGGATTGGTCGCAACAGGATTGGTCGCAACAAGATCTGTTGGTGATGGTTCAGCCGGGGCGGGTGCTGGATTTCCACCAACGTCGTCAATGGGATCACCATTCACTGAATAATTCACGGGAGCTGCAACGTTTGTTCCCGAAACATCTGCAGAACCAATAAAGCCAAAAGCGACTGACCGTCCTGCCTCAAGATCTGCATTCCAGCCAGCGTTTGCGATTGTGTACCGGTCACCTTCACGCGCAACGATTGTGGCATCCCAGATGGAAGAAATATCCGCCCCATAATCGAACGAAATCGTCCAGTCATTGACGGCCTCGACGTCAAGATTCTGAAGTTCAATTCCTGCCTGAAAGCCACTGCCCCAGTCTTGGCATACTTCATAAGCAGGAGCAACAACTGCCATCATTGCACGTTGTTCAAGTGATTCTGGATTGTACTGATCTCGAGCGGCCCTTCGCTTCCGCCACTGCTTATCCCGGTGACGCCTCAGCCGATTGATCTTTACTGTATTTCTCTCTCCACCTACTCCAAAAAGAGAACGCAACGTCCAAGTGGTCATGATGACCTGCCTTTCTGCTGCGGTAACACCCGTCAGATCTCAAAGACACCTACTTTAGATTTCTGAAGACTGTCACCGGCCTATCGCGCCCTGCCCGCTTTTAGCTTCCGCAAACGAGGGCAACAATTTCAAGGATTAAACTGGCACCAATGTGCCAACACCTGATCAGTACGGCACCTGAAACACATTCGTTCGCTCATTTCAGGGAAAAAAACACTCTCAGCACAAGTGACCAAAAAGGTGACTGAAAAAACCACTGGGACATTTTGGATTTTTCGTGAAGTGCACACGAATGATGGGCAAAACACCTCTCATGAATGCCATTTAGGAGGTGTGGTAACGATTATTTCGTACGGGGGCATTTTTTGAGCAATCGAAACACCGTGATCGAACATGCCGTAGGCAACTCCGTAACAACGGTAGTGACAACTCATTCGGACATTGCAGATGTGACACTCTTGAAGAGATACATTTGTGTGCTGTGACCGATGATGCAAGACAGTTGCGGCGTAAAATGTGTCACGACGATTCCCATCGAATCGTCTCATCTGCAACTGGATATCGATACCGAAAATTGGCGGGAGAATAGTGACCGATTTCCTAAAGTAAGCCGTCACCGGGCATTGCGTGAATAACTCTTCTAAAAAGGCCATGCCCGGAGGAGGTCCAGTGGCAGCATCCGTGCTGTAATGGCCCGTTCCGTGGCTGTGTCATGTGCCTGCATGGAGTCTTTCCAAAACAAGTCAACGTGCCCTCTCATCCGGGCATGGCCAGTATCAATTTTTCTGTTCCTTATGTCACACTGTGAGTTCATCTATTTGCCGACGAAAGTCCGGCATTTCATTGGTAATAAAATCGCTCCACGAGTTGGGATTCCAAAGTTCAATACACACCGCAGCTCCAACGACGAGCAGATCACCTCCTGGATCGACACCAAGAAACTCTCTGAATCCATCGGGAACAACGACGCGTCCCCGGCCAGCAAGTGAAATTGTCCGATGCCGAGTCGACAGCAAACGGCCAACGCCTTGGACCTGATCGACTCGCTGAGCCAATACTCCCGCAGCCAACTTGCTTCGAAGAACATCGACTGCGGCGTCGATCCGCGGCTTCCAAACCACCGCATTCCAGAGCGACAAGCAACCTGCCCTCTCTTTGGCTAGCACCACTTCCTGCCCTTGGGCAACCAATGTTTCGACCAATTCTGATGGCAAGCCAATGCGATAACGCTCGTCGAGCGTTCGCGAAAATTCGCCCAGCAATAAATCGGATTCTGTCGTCATGTCGACATCGCATGCTTCGGATGAACTGGAAAGCTTCTGTCTCGACGAGGAGATGGAACCAACGAAACATTGCACTCCTCATACAATTTGGTCATATACCCACAAAGATATCACCAATAATTATTTAAATGGGTCTATTTCCCACAAAATAATACAAAAAGATCTAAAACATGCAAGCAGTTGGTCTTCACCAGTGTCAAAGTTTCTTAAAAAACGTTGCACTCCCCGTGAACTTCGGGTGGTGAGCGGGATTTGTAGAACTCCCCAGGCAGACTGGTTCCGGGCTGGTCATGCCCCTCGCATGCCACGAAACTGGAAACCATGCTCGTCAAAACGGCCAAAATCAGAATCTTCTACCGACAGGTATCACAGTTTGTCGGAGCATCTCCACCGTTTTGGTCTTTGTAGGCTTTGAGAGCCGCTGCTTCTTTGGACAACTTGAATTCTGGGCCAGCCGGGAAGTACTGGATGTCATCCTGCAAGTAATAAGCACTCGGTAGAGTTTGACCACTTACATCAACCTGACATCCAACAAGGGACGCCCCACCGAGAATGACCAGAAAGAGTATAAAAAAGCGTTGCATGACGGCTCGTTCGACTAATTTCCGAGAGTAACGGTACATGGTCAGTGACCTCCGATCCTGATGAAAGGAGTATCGACCGCTGTAACCGCTAAACTTTTGGTAATTCCAATTTTCAGCAGAATCGTTCAATTCATACTGCCACATTTACCTATTTGCCCGAATGTCACATGCCTTAGCCTCTTGACGGCTCTGGGGGCTGAACTCGGACCGGATCAGTTTTGCCCCCCATCGCACTCAACCATTATTTTGAATGGGGAAGTACTTACACCAAGAGCCGAGTGGGCGGCACATGTAATTCACACTCTTCTACAGAAATATAATCCGTGATCCGTTTTTTTCATGTCGTGTTCATAGCTCTGGTAGGACTCGGTATGTACGGATCTTCAGCACGCACCTGCTTGAGTCAGGGGCCTCCTCTCCTTGGACCAGGAGGCCGAACGGTTCCGGGCCAGGCATACGACCTTGCGCAAAGGGCCCTCGCATCTGGAAGTTTCACTGATGCACTTGAATTTGCGGAAAAAGAGTACAAGGGGTGCCTGAAATTTGGAGCAGACAGATGGATTGATTCGGCTGCCGCATCTGCGATTGTAGGTGAATGTCTTTTTGAAACTGGTCGTTACCGTGAGGCTGTTGGTTTTTATAACCAATCAATTATTCATGTGTCCTCTCACGGGAACTGGTTACAGGATATTCGCTTTCCAAGCCAACCACTTCACGCTCAAAAGAGTCGTCCTCAGCAACTATGGGGACAATCACCTCGTGCGATAATACTTTCCGACCTTCCAGATCGAATGCCGATCCGGCTAGGTACATCTGATCCGCAAAGTGTTTTACAAGGTGGCGGCGTACTGGCAGCACCCATTGACTACCCTCTACGCCCTCATGAGATCATGCGGTCACTTGCCATCAGCCTCTATCGTCGGGCTGATCTTCTTGGGCCAATGGCTCGGGATGGCCAAGCCTTAGAAGCTATCTCTGCCTGGTTACAGCAGAGACCAGCTCCTCAAAATCACTTTTCTCAACAGTGGATTGATGTCTGCCTGGGTATTGTTTACTGGTCGCAAGCAAGAAACGAGCAGGCCTTACCCTTATTGAATCGTGGCTTACTCCTCGAAGCTCAGTTTGATCACCCACTGACACCATGGGCACTTCTCGTTGGCGGGAGAATTGCTCTTGATGCCGGTCAGTATGACACAGCCAGAAAAACACTCGAACAGGCCACATTTGCGGCCGCTGCTCAAGGAGATGCTCGTGCATTAGAAGAAGCTTTTCGTTGGGCTACATATGCACACCTCGCGTTTGATAACAGACTGCCAAAGTCTGTCAGACCAGCCATTGCCTGGTCTGAAAAACAACTGCCGAGTCTCTCTCTGAGGCTCCTTTCGACTGCTGCGGCAGTACTTGCTGAGCAAGGCGATATCCAACAAGCTGCTCGATCGGTACTCAAACTAAATCAACGTCTTGAGAAAAGTGAGCTCGCCTTAGGGCGATGTGGCGCGTACTCCAGATATACAGCTGCGTTAATTGCATATGCTGGGGGAAACAATGGCCGAGGGGACGCCGAATATGCAAAAGCATTGACTCTTGCCCGGGGATGCTCGGCAAGGCTATTTCAAACCCAGCTTTTGACTGATTCGCTCGTCCGCGGAGAATCAACGTACTCTGACCGAGAGGCAAATGACCTTTTTGAAGTTTTGCTTGCAGACCCTCTGCCAATCGCCATCCAGACAGATCCGCTTGATGCCATTGCTGTAATTTCAACGGATCGAACTTCTGCTTTTGGGGCGTGGCTTGCGGTAACACAGAAGATCTTTCTTACAAATAGTCGTGGCGATGAAGCCTGGCTCGATGCTATTGAACATGAACGACGTAATAGCTGGCTTACAAACCAGCCGCTAGGCGGCCGTCGGGACAACCTCCTAAAAATACTTTCAACGACTACTGGAAACAGCGAGGAGCTAACAACACTTCGCAAAAAGATATTGGCTCGCTATCCAGATGTGGCAACGAACCTAAGTGAAACTGATGCAGTACGTTTGTTACTACGAAAGTCGTTATGGAAATCCAAATCCATGCCTCGTGACACTCAGCTCTCGGATAATCCAGAGTCATGGAAAGATTTTGTCACAAGAAGCCAAACGTTCGAGAATCAGATCAATTTTATTGCTGCGGGAAGAAATATTTTCCCGCTCCAATTTCCACCACTTTTAGAAACACCAGAAATCCGAAAACGACTTATCGGTAAACAACGCCTTCTCACATTTACGTGGACGAACTGGGGATTGTTTGCGAGCCTAGAGGCAGAAAAACAGGCTGCTTCTTGGAGAGTAAAGCGACCTGAAGAAGTTCGTAAAGAAATCATTGCACTTGCGAGGTCTCTTAGCCTCTATCACCCTCTTCGGCCTATTGAAACTGACAGGCTAGATAACCACCAATGGCAGAGCCATGCTGAAGCGTTGACTACTTTGCTGTTTGAAGATTCAGAGGTTTCATTACATCGTCATGAAGAATTTGATGAACTCATCATCGTGCCGGATGGATTACTGTGGTACCTTCCCTTTGAATTGCTTCCAGTAACAAATACAGCAGAAAACCTCGGCAACAAAACACTCCTGTGTCTAAAGGATGTCTGTCAGATCCGATACGCACCAACCCGAAGCCTTGCTGTCGGGCATCGGCATAAGGCAACTAGCCCTCACCTTACTGCAGTGCAGGCCAGCTTGACATACCGAAACAACTCACCTGAGCAAGCTATTGAATCACTCGACCGCGTCAAGGCTGCTATCAACGATGCCGTTTTCTTGTCCTCAAAGACAAGTAACGTTCCTGTCAGCATCTCTGCTTCATTAGCAGATACACTTGTTATTTTTGATGAGCTCTCAGCAGATGGAAAAATTACTGACCGACCTCTTATTGCCGCACATGCTGGTCGGTCAGGCATGTCTTTTAAAGACTGGCTCGCCCCTCCTTATAAGGCCGCTCGATGTGCTGTACTAACGGGCTTGCAAACACAGGTTTCCAGAGGCCTCAACAATTCGACCGACCGACCTGGCAGTGATCTTTTCATGACTGCTATGGATCTTGTGGCAACTGGGACTGAGACTGCTGTCATAAGCCGCTGGAATGTTGGGGGCCGCACAGCAATAGACCTAGGCATTGAATTTATAAAAGACCGCCAACGTGAAACATTGCGCGACACTCCACTTCCTGCCGCAGTGAGTTGGCAACGAGCGGTCGATCTCATCACTGCTGAAAAGCCTGATTTCGAGCGAGAACCGCGAATCAAAATAACAAACTCTGTCATTCCACAAAACGCAAAGCATCCCTTTTTCTGGGCTGGCTATACATTGATTGATTGCGGCGTTTTGCATGCGTCCGCAAATACCACTGAAGGCCAAGCGGAACCAGTCGAATGATGTCGTGCGCTTATGGCTTTTTGTTTACTGAGTCGTCCCCTACCCTGGCGTCATTAGCCTTCATTGCTGGAGTTACAGCAGTAGCTGCAGCAATTAATTCTGTAGCGGGGGGCGGGAGGATTCTGACCTTCTCAGCACTCGCTGCAATTCTACCTGCTGATCCGTCTCGGCTTGTTATCGCCAACGCCACAAGCACCATAGGTCTGTGGCCTGGAACATTGTCTGCGGCCTGGGAATACCGTCACGAGCGCACCGGCCAACCAAAATGGTCACTCTGGCTTTTGCTTCCCAGTGTAGCGGGAAGTGTTCTGGGTACGCTTCTTGTTCTTGTATTGCCAACAACGTACTTCGATTCGATTGTCCCCTTACTAATTTTTTTGGCAGCTACTCTCTTCGCCGTACAGCCATACCTATCAAAACATCTGTCTAAAAAAGTTGATGGCAAAGAACCGCATTCCACAGAACACCCCAAGACAAAAACATTGCTACTCGCGGCAACTCTTCAGTTTTTCATGGGTATGTACGGTGGGTATTTCGGTGCCGGTAATGGAATCCTCATGCTCGCTGTACTGGGTGGACTTGGCCTCGGAGATACGCATCGCCTGAATGGATTCAAAAACTTGCTTGCAATGGTCATTAGCGCATGTGCTGCACTTACTTTCATGTTAACCAGTTTTACAAGCAGTCCGATCGTTGCATGGCCTGAGGTTGGAATTATGGCTATCGCTGCCATAATTGGCGGTTTAGTTGGAGGACGACTCGCTCGCCAATATCATCCAAATACAATTCGAAAATGTATTGCAGTGATCGGTTATGGATTAGCCGGCTACTATTTTCTAACGTGACATCTTCCAATTGTTCCGTCAAAATAAACGAACACCGAATAAAATGATTGTTTCCTCTGAAAATCTTTCGAAGTCCTACGGCACGTTCCGTGCGCTTACAGACTGCAACATATGTGTGGAATCGGGTGAAGTTTTCGGCTTCCTGGGACCAAATGGGGCTGGCAAAACAACCTTCCTCCGAACGCTCTTGGGTTTTATAAAACCAACCTCAGGACAGGCTTGCATCGCAGGCTTTGACTGCTCTTCACAGTCTGTACGGGTCCGAGAAAAGACAGCCTACCTGCCTGGTGAAGCACGGCTCTTTCGCCGCATGCGAGGACACCATGTGCTCGATTTTTTCTCTCGCCTACGAGCAGATTGCGATCGAAAAAAGTGCTCCGCGATTGCCGAAAGACTCCAACTCGACTGCCAAAGACAGGTTTCACGAATGAGCACCGGCATGCGGCAGAAACTCGCTTTGTCTATGGTTTTGGCAATTGACTGTCCGTTGATCATTCTTGATGAACCAACAGCCAACCTTGATCCGTCCGCTCGGGCCGAAGTTCTTGAATTAGTTGTAGAGGCTCGTAATACAGGAAGGACAGTTATCTTTTCTTCACATGTCCTTTCGGAAATTGAGTCGACGTGTGATCGTGTTGTCATTATGCGAGCCGGTCACATTGCCCACGAACAATCAATTGCAACTCTTCGAAGACGGCATCGCATCTGTGCACAACTCACTGGCCCGCTTACCCAAATACCAGAGAGTCTGACAGGAAGCATCTCAGTCGTGCAAGAATCTGCTAGTGATGTTGTTCTGGAATCGACTGACTCTCTCACCCGGGTACTTGACTGGTTGTCTGGCTTACCACTTAGTGAACTCAAAATCGAACCCGTAGGACTTTCAGTTGTGTACGACCGTTATCATCGAGAAGACGGTCGGCATAATGACACTGCCTCGCCCCCTCATCACACCTCGCCTTCCTCACAAGGAGCATAAATCTATCGTTATGTGGAATACTGCAATCTGGAGGAAAACATGGGGAGACCAAGCACTGCTCGGTTTAGCATTTGCTGTACTGTGGACTGCTTTCCCATGGCTTTACATTGGTCTTTCTGCCCAGATCGAAATGAATGCTTTTCAGGATGTTCTTCTTCGGGCAATTCCTGAGGATTGGCAGAAAATGTCTGGGGTTCCTTTTTCAGAAGTGGCGACTCATGTCGGCAGGGTAGCGTTGGCTTTTGTTGACCCGGTTGTCGTACTCACTGCAACGGTCTGGGGAGTCACACGTGGTAGTGATGCTGTGTCTGGCCAACTCGAACGCGGGACCCTTGAAATGATTCTTGCCCAACCAATTCGTCGAAGGGCTCTGTATTCGACCCAAGCAGTCGCAACTATCTGTGGAGCTTTCTGTCTTTGCACAATCTTGTACGCCTCAGTTTTTACGGCCGTACAATTCGGCCCTTGGTCGGGAAAGGTGGACCCGCTTCATTTCCTGCCAGCTACTCTCAACGTCTTTGGGCTCATGGTGTGCATGAGTGGTTTGGCTACAGGTGTGTCGGCATGTGATAGTTATCGGTGGAGGACAATTGGGATTCTCTGCGCGTTCTACGTAACTTCGCTCCTCACAAAACTTGTTGGCCGCTTGAGTGAATCATTGAGCTGGGTTGGGTATCTCTCAGTCTTCAACGCCTATGAACCACAAAGACTTGTTGGAGGAGTCTGGTCTGACTGGCAGCTCCTGCTCCAATACAATGGAATTCTTTTGGGAATTGGCATTACCGGCTACGTCATTGGGGGGTATATCTTTAGCCGTCGTGACCTTCCTGCACCGCTGTAAACGCACGATAGTTTGGACTCCAAAAATTAGCCTTCGGGTGAAACGAAAGAATCGGCTACATTTTTTAATTCCCTACCACTCGTTTTCCACCGATCTTAAACCTTATAAAAACACTTTTTTTCCAAGGAAAAGCTGTATGCAAACGCCTCGTTTCCTACTGAACTGTCGGTCTACTTTTGCAAGTCGACAAACGGCTTGTTTAATTTGGTTCACAACTTTTTCCTGCTGCATAGCGGGCCTTTCTGTGGATATGTCTCCGGTTTGCATCGGAGCAGAAACAGAGGCTGAAAACACTGAGAAAAAAGACCCTACTAGTAATGAGGGCCAACCTGATCTCGATGCTGCGATTGAACAGAAATTATCAGCCCAAAGCCTTGATGATTATGAGCGAGTTATTGACCTCTGTCGCCGTGCGATTCGTAAAGGTCTCCCGGAAGGTTCGAAAGACTTTGCCAACAACCTCATCGTCGGCACGCTTATCGACCGCTCTGCAATGCTCGTTGATGCGATATTTGATGCTCCACGCCCAACGCCGGATTGGCCGAGAATGCGTTCTTTCGCAATGCGTGATCTTAACGAATTAGTGAAACGCGACCCCAAACTTGGGATTGCACATCTCATGATTGCTCGACTCCAAGCCCTGCCAGGAGGAAATCCGGATGAGGCAACAAAGTCAGCCAACAAGGCACTCAAATTTCTTTCCCCCGATCAAAATCCTGTTGAATTAGCAGAAGCTCATATTGTTCAGGGCAACTTACTCAAAAATGGGCCAGAGCGAGCCGCTCACTATGACAAGGCTGTTGCGCTTGCTCCAACTGATACTCGCTTCCGTCGTACGCGAGGGCTTTTCAGACTTCTTCGAAACGAATTCGGACCGGCACGTGAAGATTTTATTGCCGCTTTAAAACAGGATCCAAATGAGTCCGGCGTGTACGAAGCTCTTGGCATGTCGTACATGATGGACAATGAACTCGATGATGACGAAAGACTAGAGGAAGCCAAGAACGCGTTCGATAAAGCAATCGAGATTACTCCTGATTCGGTCGCACCGCGGCTTCAAAGAGCACGTGTACTGGCGATGCTAGGAGAACAACCAGGGGCCATCGCTGACCTCGATAAGGCCATTGAAATATCTCCCCAAAAAGCCGTGCCACTTGTTCTGCGAGCTCGAATTCAGCAGCAATCCGGAAACCTTGACGCTGCTGCGAATGACTTGGCAAAAGTACTGAAAGATCAGCCTGGTAATGCAGCGGCACTAGAACTTCGTGGGCTTATGGCTGCTGATTCTGAAGACTACTCAGCAGCCATTCGTGACTTCACAACCATTGCGAAGCAAGACCCGCCCGACCCACTCGTGCTGGGCCAACTGGGAATGTTGCATCTTGCCGCAAAGCAACCTCGGGCGGCCATAGACTGGTTTGGAAAATCACTCAATCTCAACAAGACACTCTTTTTAAGTTTACGAGGAAGAAGCGACGCTCTTATTTCCATTGGTGAACACAAAAAGGCTGCTCGAGATCTCAAAGCTGCATTAAAACTGCATCCAGAAGACTCCGGTGTACTTAATAACCTTGCATGGCTTTTCGCGACATCACCGGATGATGATCTTCGGGACGCAACACAAGCAATCGAACTTGCTACCAAAGCCTGTGAAGAAACAGAGTGGAAAGCCGCACATATAATCAGCACACTAGCAGCCGGATATGCCGAAAGCGGTGATTTCAAGAAAGCCTGCAAGTTTAGCCAGAAAGCACTGGATGCCGATGCTGGAAACGGTGGTCTCGATGAACAACTTCAAAAAGAGTTGAGCAGTTATGAAGAAAAAAAGCCTTGGCGAGAAAAACAAAGTATGGCTGAAGCAGAACTTCAGGATGATGAAATACCACCGGATGACTTAGAAGAGAGCTCCGAAAAAGAGAATATCGGTAACAGAAAGAAGCAGCGATCGAGCCAAGAGGAACCACGCAGGCCCTTTGACTAGTCTTTCTGACTACTTGTTACGAAATCGCTCCACAAACGCTGAGTAGTCTGCAGCAGTATCAATGCCATTTGCTGCCTGTTTAATCGCCACTGCAATCATTGACGTACCGGCCTCAATGAGCCGCAACTGCTCAAGACTCTCAAGGTCAGCTAACGGTGATTCTGGCAGACAAGTCCACTTGTCGAGAACAGATCTTCTGTATGCATATACGCCAACATGCTGCCAAAATAGAGGTGGTGTTTTTTTAAGTAAATCATCATGCCATTCTCTTGCTGCCGGGACCGCTGCGCGGCTGAACGTAATTGCTCGCCAAACCTGTGGGCATGATTCGAACTCTTGCTGAAGAGATTCGTTTGTCCAAGGTGTTAGCTCCGCCTTGACCACAGACGGGTCATGAAGAGCATCCTTTTCACGGAGTGGCGTTACAAGTGTGGCCACATGTGCCTTGGGATATTCTTCCAAACAGGTAATGGCGGCGTCGATTGCTGAAGGGACCAACTCTGGTTCATCACCTTGCAGATTTACAACAATATCGGCATCTGGCAGGGACGGCAGTGCTTCAACTATTCTCGCTGTTCCACTCGTTGCATCAGGAGATGTCATAATTGCCTTGCCACCAAAACTCTGCACCTCTTGCTGAATCGTGTTGCTGTCGGTGACGACAAAAACATCGATGGCCTTCGATACTTTGGATGCGTTTCGCCACGTGTGCTCAATGAGCGTACAACCCGTCTCATTTAAAAGCATTTTGTTTGGCAGTCGCTGACTCGCTAGCCGTGCTGGAATAGTGATGACTGCTGAACACTTCATATTGCAAATCTTTTGCGACAAAATGGTACAGGTTTTGTTGTAGCTGCTAGACAGGGTGGCTTAGTGAAAGTGCGCAGACTCCAGACCACACCCGCAATGATTAGAAATACGCATATTCTCTTGAGTTGAAAAGACGTATTTCATTGAACCCTAAAACGACTTTAAGGTCCTATGAGATTTATCTGCCCGGAGAACGTGATTATGTGTGGAATTGTTGGCTATATCGGTTTTCGACGCGCTTGTGAACGTATTCTTGAAGGCCTACAACGGCTTGAATATCGTGGCTATGATTCCTCCGGCGTTGCTGTACTGGACCACGAAGGGCATCTTTCTGTTCAAAAATCTGCCGGCAGAATTGCCAATTTAGAAGCGCTTATTACGGAAGATCTACCAGATAGTTCTATCGGTATTGGCCATACTCGATGGGCAACGCATGGGCCTCCAACAGATGGCAATGCGCATCCTCATCTTGGGGGTGGCTGTGCGAAAGGACAGGGACCCTCAGTGGCCGTAGTTCACAACGGTGTCGTTGAAAACTACCACAGCATTAAGGCCAGACTCGAGGTAGAAGGGTACGTCTTCCAGTCTGAAACTGATTCAGAGGTGATAGCACATCTGATCGACAGCTGCCTGAAGCAGATCCTTTCAGAGGGACCGCGACTGACTGATGACGTCACAGACTCTCCTTTTGTGGTGGCTGTTCGTGAAGCGATCGGCCATCTACGGGGCACATATGGACTACTGGTACTTTTCCAGGATCAGCCCGATATCTTGGTTGCTGCAAGACTAGGGAGCCCACTCGTTATCGGAGTCGGTGATGACGAGTTCTTTATTGCAAGCGACGCAAGCCCACTGGCCGGTCATACCGACAGGATTGTCTACCTAGCTGACCATGAAATTGCTGTCATCAAACGCCAACAGCTTCGAGTTGTTCACCGAGATGCCGGAAGAATTGAGCCGACTGTGCAGCCTCTTTCACTCGACGCAAATGATGTGGGCATGGGCGATTATGCCCACTTCATGCTCAAGGAAATCCACGAACAACCAGAGACTGTCACAGCAGCGATGAGAGGTCGAATTGATCGAGATGATGCAACGTCGATCTTCGGTGGCCTCAATCTCACGCCATCGCAGCTCCAGAACATAAATAGAATCGTCCTTACTGGATGTGGTACGAGTTGGCACTCGGCACTTGTTGGTGAATACCTGATCGAGGAGTTTGCACGACTTCCTGTTGAAGTTGAGTACGCGAGTGAACTTCGATACCGCAATCCGCCACTTGATAAGGGGACATTGCTTTTCGCAATTACGCAATCTGGTGAAACGGCTGACACACTGGCTGCGTTGCGAGAAATGAAACGAAAGGGCCATTCAACTCTTGCAATTTGTAATGCAATAGGAAGCACCATCGCTACAGAGGCTGACGGCGGAATCTATTTGCATGCAGGACCAGAAATTGGTGTAGCAAGCACGAAAGCTTTCACGAGCCAGTGTGTTGTTCTCGCAATGCTCGCCTTGTATTTCGGGCGATTGCGTCACATGAGTTACGAACAAGGTGTAGTGTTTATTGATGCACTCGAACAACTTCCAGAACTCATCAGAAAAGCACTGGCAGTCGAATCGACTATTCGTGGTATTGCTGAGCGATACCGGAATGCCAACACGTTTCTTTACCTCGGGCGACAGTATAATTTTCCACTTGCTCTAGAAGGAGCACTCAAACTTAAGGAAATTAGTTATATCCATGCTGAGGGTTATCCCGCAGCAGAAATGAAGCATGGCCCCATCGCACTCGTCGATCCGCTTACACCGAGCGTTTTTCTCATTCCTAAAGACGCTGTCTACGAGAAAGTTCTTCTTAACCTTGAAGAGACCAAGGCACGAAAAGGCCCGATTATTGCCGTCGTCAGCGAGGGAGATGATCGTGTCCATCACCTTGCTGATGAAGTAATTGAACTGCCTGAGTGCCCTGACTTTCTTAATCCGATTGTTGCATCGATCCCCCTTCAGCTTCTCGCTTATCACATTGCCGTATTTCGCGGATGCGATGTTGATAAACCCAGAAATCTTGCCAAAAGTGTCACTGTAGAATGAATTGCACGGCGAGGACGTATCAACCTTCTCACGAGAAATGTTTTTCTGCCAATAGTGCAATTTTGCGACCAGGTGAAGTCATTGGTAATTTTTGAATTTCCAGCGGTGATAGCCACCGCTGGTGCCGGCGAACCGCCGGGCGTTGCGATGCCATTTTTGATAGAATCTGACAGGTTACCTTATGATTTGTAACGCTATAGTCAATGACACCTAGACGACGCTGACGACCGCATGCTGTCATTCGGTCAGGAATACCACGTGGAAAATCCCAAAGCCCTTCCCACCACTCTCCAGGCTGCCGACGTACCACAAGGAGTTTGCCTTTGTGTACTAAAACATAGGCCTTTTCATTGATTTTTTTTGATGATTTCCGCGTGGGTACATTCGGTATCTGATCAACGCTACCACGTTGATACGCCTCACAATGCTCAGCCAGCGGACATGTCTCACAGCAAGGACTCACTGGTGTGCAAACGATTGAACCTAAGTCCATCAGTGCCTGATTAAATGCCCCGGCCCCTCCATCACGAGGCACAATCGCCGCGGCAATATCCCAGAGTGGCTGATCATCTTTATTTCCTGACAATGGTCGGCCGTAATGAGTTAAACGTGCTAAAACGCGACGAGAGTTTGCCTCAAGAATCGGCTCAGGTAGATCGAATGATATCGATGAGATAGCTCCGGCCGTGTACCGCCCAACACCAGGAAGTTGACGCAGAGCACATGCATCGTGAGGAAATATACCTTCGTGATCAGACACAATAAGCTTTGCAGCCGCATGTAATTGGCGAGCTCTTCTGTAATACCCAAGGCCCTCCCAATATTTCAAAACAACTGCTTCATCGGCTTCAGCAAGATCGAAAACACTAGGGAATTTTGTGACAAACCGATGGAAATAATCCTTTACTCTCTCCACTTGCGTTTGCTGGAGCATAATCTCACTCACCCAGACACGGTATGGATCCGGAGAACGCCGCCAAGGAAGATCTCTTGCGGTGCTGTGGTACCACTTAAGCAGCGAGCGAGAAATAGACTTTCTACGCCCTGCCCATTGATCAGGATCAAAGCTTGCCGAGGGTTGCTTATGTTTTTTGTTCACAGAGCCCACCCATACTTTTTTTGCATGCTCAACGTACCTTACATTACAAAATAAGTAATGATCTAAAAACAGCCGCTACGACCTACTACTACGTGCCAGATGTCAATCACCACACAACGGATATCAAGAGTGTGTGCAATTAGAATTTTCTACACAATGTCTCGACGACATTACCGTCACTGAAGCAATGCCTACTCTCAGTACAATAAAATTATGACGCGAAGAATCAGTCTCGGTGTTGAGCAAAAACTCTTCAATTACCTTGGCGTTGCTCCAGTGTGCTGTGCTCACTGTAGAGAAAAGTCGACGCAGAATCAGCAGTCGTCTAATCCGGAAGAACCTTTGATCTCTGCACGCAAACATCAAAAACAACCGTTCACACACGCCCGATGCCATGTACCACCCTTCAAGAAAAAAGTTTTTCATCGAACCACCGAATGGCTCGTACACTATTGCTTTGCTACGAACTGTAATGGAAAGGCTTATCGTGTAATTCAAATGATCCTTATTTGTATTCCGAGTTATCTTTTGGGCTTGTCTCAACGTGCTGGAGAAGTTGCATGAAATCAGGAAAGTTCATCGTCTTTGAGGGAGCAGATGGATCTGGAAAGTCATCGCAGGCAAGTGCCCTCGCCGACTGGTTAGAGCACGCGGGCTGCCAGGCTGTCTGTTGCCGTGACCCGGGTTCGACGCCGTTGGGAGATGCAGTGCGGGACGTTTTACTTCACCGGAAAGAACTTCGCCTCGATCCCGAGGCTGAGATGTTTCTCTACATGGCATCTCGAGCTCAATTAGTTCGAGAAGTTATCCAGCCTGCCTTGCAGAATGGCGACTGGGTTATATCCGATCGTTTCCTCATGAGTAATATTGTCTATCAGGGACATGCTGGAGGCCTTGATACTGAAGCCATTCGGGAGGCTGGTAAAATTGCAACATGTGGCATCCAACCTGATTTAACACTCGTTCTTGATATTGATCTCGATACAGCATCAACAAGGATGAATCGACCTTTAGATCGTCTCGAAAGCCGAGGGGATGCGTATCGTGAAAAGGTGCGGAACGGATACCGCATTGAAGCCCAATCAAAGAACACGGTTCTTATTGATGCAACAGGAACTACAGAAAAAGTTCGAGCACAGATTATTGCCGCTACTCAATCTTCATTTACAGACATCCTCAACTACTCATCGGAACTGTGATACCACCAATACTGCACGACGGGAAACTAGGAAGAGAGACTCATCTAATGTCTTGGGAAGGAATTGAGGGGCACGATCAGATAGCCAATCGTTTTTCATTGGCGGAGGCAGCAGGACGCATTGCAGGAAGTTATTTATTCGTCGGGCAGGAGGGTATCGGCAAGGCTACATTTGCAAAAGCTCTCACGATGGCCCTAGCGTGCGAAGATTCAGGAAACAGTCTTGCCGCCTGCCATAAGTGCAACTCCTGCATTCAAGCACTTGCCGGAACGCATCCAGATATTGATATCGTACAAAAGCCTACTGAACGAACCACGATTCCTCTCGAATCTTTGATCGGCTCTCCTGAACAACGACTACGCGCGGGTTTGTGCTGGCGGCTTCTTCTACGGCCACAACTGGCGTCAAGAAAATTCGCAATTCTTCTAGACGCAGATCATCTTTCAGAGGAGGCCGCTAACTGCCTGCTGAAAACACTTGAAGAACCACCACCCGGAGCCGTTATCATTTTGGTAGGAACAACTCTTGAAAGACAGCTACCCACTATTCGATCTCGGTGCCAGATTATACGCTTTTCCACTCTGTCCGACGGTATTATCAAGCAGGTTATCCAAACAGAACAGCAGCAAAATGGTGAAGAGTTAACAGATTCAACATTGGCAGAGATTGCCCGCATTGCTCAGGGGAGTCTCTCGAAAGCAAGGCTCTTCCTCGATGAAGAGCTCACATCATTCCGAACAAAACTTTTCACAATGCTCTCAGAAAAGCCCCTGCGTGGAGTTGATCTCACACGTGAAACAATTGGCATTGTCGAAGCAGCTGGGAAAGAACCTTCTCTTCGACGAACTCGACTACGCCTCGTTCTGGACTTATCAATTGATTTTTTCCGAACAAAGCTCCATGTAAGTCATGGTGTGACCTGTCCTGCAGACGAAATTCTTGACTCTACAATCAGTGCCTGGAATGCGTCACCAGAAGAAATAACACAATGCCTTGAGCACTCATTGGATGCACGGCAGGGTGTAGATAGAAATGCGAACTTAGGTATTCTAGTTGATGCCTGGACGGCAAAGCTTGAGCGAGCATAGCGCGACGAAAGGCTCTCTTCCCTGCCTGAGTTACCTTGTTTCACTCAAGGTACCCTTCAGTTGTGAATTTTTATCGATTTTCTAAGTGATAATCATTTTTCCGATGATTTCTGTCGATCCAATCTTTCAGGCGGTGGCCTGAGCACTGCTCCTGATTACTAGGTTGTCACTCTGGTACCAAAAAGCGGTACCGGTGATTTTAGGATTGACAGGTATGTCACAGAAGCAAGCTTGTGCTATTTTCGCGACGTCGTTCTTAGCTGGACTTCTTGTCACGGCTGTGGCTTTTCAACCATTTAGCAGCACATCAGTGGATACTCCTTATTTTGGATTTCCTGGTGAGTCCGTGGATCGTACTGCTCAGAATAATCAGGCTGTACCGGGAGTTATTACAGACGCCCAATCTTCACCACCGCAGATTACCGAGCCACTTAGTCTTTCTAACCTGCCAAATGAATCAGCAGAGTCTTTTAGTAATTCGCTCCGAGACCATCTTCTGACACTCGGTGAAATACACACAAACACGACCAGCTTTCCTCAAGCAGTAATGCTCTCCACTGAAGAAATACTTTCTCTGGAGAATCTTGCAAAACGGGCTGACAATGGTTCTGTCTCTGTTACTGCATTCAATGGAATCCCCGTTTCCGAACCAACAGAGCAAACAAAAGATTCACTCCAACCATTTGAACTTGATGAGCCGGCAAGAGACTCAGGAGAGCAATTCGTACAATCGCCAGTGAATGAAAATCGGAGTGCATTAGAAGCACAACCCGTTATGGAACGGGAACCTGATAACTCTGAAGCACATGCGGCCGACATTGCCACGTCAGTCGTTGCTGAAAAGCCAGAATCATTGGTTTCGAATGATGATTCGACATATCTGAAAACGCAGCCTCTTGCTTCTGCACTACAGGCCGCAGCCGATCGTCCAGCTCCGAAACCGATGGACACACAGGGCCATGTGAGCGCTGATACGAATGTCGAATCACCAGACTCACTGCGGTCTCTTGTTTCGCGTACACAAGTTTCAAGTACACAAGTTTCAAGTACACAAGTTTCAAGTACACAAACGGTTTCACAGGATCACCCACAAGTTGAAGCCAAGAAAGCCGCTCCGACTCCAGAGTCTTCTCAAAGACCATCTGACGCCGTAGTAAAGGGCCTCCAAGCAGCGGCTGTCGCGCTCGACAAAGTAGAGAAGACGGTACCTGTGCAAAGTCTTTTGACACGAACTTTGGGGCAATCAACCGCAGAACTTCCCCCTGATGAGAATTCCAGCAGCAAGGCGATTTATCCATCCAAGACGGAGACCAAACTGCCTCTCTCATCAGCGAATACGAAGAAGATTGAGCCATTTTCAGCAGAATCAACAAAAACGCTTCCTTCGCTGCCGCAACCCAAACGTTGGAACAATAATCCTGATGTGCGTCTTACCCCTCGGTACGCTCGACCACATACAGAAACTGCTCCAGCTCCTCCGCTCCAACTCGAGCAGGCCGGAAACCCACTTGCAACACATCCAAAGAACTTCAATTCGGACCAGCACCTATCATCTGATAAAGCCTGGGTCAATCTTGACGAGGGCACATGGTCGGAAGCCATTACAAGTACAAAAGTAGAGTCCCCGGTATCGTCGGATACACCACGGGAAAGAATTGTAAAACGGCTGTCCGCGGAACGTACAGCAACTGCATCACCATCGCCACCGAACGCACCATTACCGGTTTCAAATCCTCTTAACAATACAAAGGGGAATTCAGCTACTGAACCTCAGCCAGAGCCACCAATAAAACGATTTATTGAGAGATTCAGGCCAGCGTCAGGGCCAACGCCGGGGGAACGCATACGTGACCGCATCAGTCAGAATATCAAGCGATTTGAAGCCACTACACTGGCAACAGCCACATCACCAATAACCGCATGGCCACCACCAACAGAACTCTTGCTTGAGCTTGATGAACTGGCCGCGGATAGCCCTCCGCGGCCATCGTCATATAAAGACATTCGTAAATGGGTGGAACAGACGGCGTCCATTTTTTCTTACATTGCGACAACTCGTGGTCCACATGATCTTCAGGCGAAACCCGCTCTTATCGCTCTGGAAAAATGCTTCGATGATGGGATGGCTCTGGCTGACACTCTTCCCGATATTGATCATGCAGTTCAGATTCGGCGAGCAGCCTTTGCCGTTAAACGCCGAACAAAAACATGGCATGCCGCTGCAATTGTTTCTGAGGGACTCACAGAACAAACCGATGCTGAAAGAAAAACACTGGATGACATCTCTTCTCTTCTTGCATCACTCGAAGACTTCGAGGTGAATTCAAATGCCATACGTGCTACAGAAGTCCGACAGGCTCTCTCAGCGGTAGAGAAGTCAGAGTTCTTACAATTCGACACACTTCACGAGGCAGTCATTCATCACTATGCAGCTCCAAATTTTCGGGTCGCTCTCGATGAAGCATTTCTCACAAGACTGATGCCGGAATCGCCAAGCCAAACCGAAACAGTACGAGATGTCATTCTTGGAAAACCCGTTCGAGGTCGACGCGTGGTTGAGCAAATAACATCTGTTGACCTGACTCCCGATGCTGATGAAATCTGCTTTGACCTCATCGTTGACGGCCACGTTTCAACCTATGCAATAACTGAAACCGGGCCAATAGCACTTACATCAAGAGGATCCGGCCAATTCACCGTAAAAAAACCGATGAAAATTTGTCGTGAGGGTCTCATCGCAGGCCGATCGGTAGCTTCGGCGTCGAACCGCGCTCGGCTCATGAATGTTTCTACAAGTTTTGATTCTGTACCACTCATGGGTTCCTTACTGCGGACACTTGCTCGCAATCAACATGCAGACAGTCTCCCAGAAGCAAATCGAGAAGTCGCTCAAAAAATTGTCTGGCAATCGTGTCGCAAGACAGACAAGGAGTCAGAGGAAAAATTTACAGCACTATCAAATCAGATTGAAGACAGCTTCTGGCAGCCACTCGTACGACTTGGCCTCAGTCCGACTCCATTTATGGAAACAACAGAAGACAGGGCTACACTTCGGCTGCGGCTTAACGCCGACACCCAGCTGGCGGCTCATACCCCTCGGCCTCGTGAGCCAGATGGAACACTCTTCGGCTATCAAGTTCATGAATCAACTATCAATAACGCATTTGAACAACTCGGGATTAAGGGCCAACAACTTACACTGGAAGAACTCTTTATTCACGTACAACAACAGTTGGGTTTGGAACAAAAGATTCCAGAAGATCTACCGGAAGGTGTTTCCGTTGCATTTGAACAAGTTGAACCAATTCGTGTTGATTTTGAACAAGGACTTATCCAGGTAAAAATCTCTATTGATGCTCTCGAGAGTGGTCGGCGAAACTGGTATGACGTTATTGGCGGCGTTACGTACAAGCCCGTCGCTTCTGGAAACACTATTGTTCTACAGCGAGAGGGGCCAATTCGTATCAGTGGACCCGGGCACCGAGGACGGATTGAATTCGCATTACGAACAATATTTGGGAAAATTTTTCCGAAAGAAAGACCGGTGCCGATTGTGCCCAAAAAATTCACCGACCATCCTCGACTCCAAAATCTTACCACTCTGCAAGCTATGAGTTGGGACGGTTGGATTGCAATCGCTCTCGGTGACTCACCACAACTCCAGACGGCAGAAATTCCAGAAGAACAGCCGCCTGTCGTCCGCTAGAAAACAGCACGTGACCATCCCCCGTATATTTGTAATGCGGACGGGTTGCAAACAAGGCCTCTACCTCTGACAATTTGGGGATCGACTTCTACCCCCTCTGCTTCTCCCGAAAGGACGTCATCGTGCCAAACCCGTCTGAGTCACACCGAATTGAATCTGACAGCATGGGAGAGGTTCGGGTTCCCTCAGACCGTTACTGGGGTGCTCAAACTGAACGTTCACGTGACAACTTCAAAATTGGTGTTGAACGCTTTCAGTGGGGGCGTGCTGTGAAACGTGCCCTGGGCATTTTGAAAAAAGCCGCAGCTCTGGCAAATGGTGAACTTGGACAGTTACCGGAAGAAAAAGTTGGCCTCATAGTACAGTCTGCAAATGAAGTTATTGATGGCACGCTTGATGACCATTTTCCACTTGTTGTATTCCAAACCGGTAGTGGCACACAGTCCAACATGAATGCCAATGAGGTCATTTCAAATCGAGCTATAGAGATTGCCGGTGGCGACATGGGTTCAAAAAAACCAGTCCACCCCAATGATGATGTCAATCGTGGACAATCTTCAAATGACACATTTCCAACGGCAATGCATATTGCTGCCGTAGACGTTATTCATAGTCGTCTGATTCCGGCTGTCCAGCTACTACGAGATGTATTCGCTGATCTTGAACAGCGATATGGGGCGATTGTAAAAATTGGAAGAACTCATTTACAAGACGCAACCCCAATAACGCTGGGCCAGGAAATCTCGAGTTGGCGCACACAACTGGATGAAAGGCTTTTGGGAATAGAACGCGCTTTACCGGGCCTCTATGAACTGGCAATTGGTGGCACTGCCGTTGGAACGGGCCTCAACGCCCACCCCGATTTCGGCGAAAAGGCCGCGACTTTTATTTCCAAGGAAACAGGCCACCCCTTTATCTCGGCACCGAATAAATTTGCATCGCTTGCTGCTCATGACGCACTTATAGAAGTAAGTGCGGCTGAACGTGGACTTGCGATGGCACTTCTCAAAATTGCCAACGACATCCGCTGGCTAGCAAGTGGCCCACGCTGCGGCATTGGTGAAATTGCAGTACCTGAAAATGAACCTGGCAGTTCAATAATGCCTGGAAAAGTAAACCCAACTCAGTGCGAAGCATTGACTATGGTTTGTGCTCAGGTTTTTGGTAACGATGCAACAGTAGCCTTTGCTGGGAGCCAGGGCAATTTTCAACTGAACGTCTACAAGCCAGTCATGATTCATAATGTATTAGAGAGCGCGGATTTACTTGCAGATGGCTGTGATTCAATGCGTGTTCATTGCGCAACAGGAATAACACCAAATCTCAATCGCATAGAACAACACCTCAACGATTCGCTTATGCTCGTAACAGCACTCAACACACACATCGGGTATGAAAACTCTGCAAAGATTGCAAAAAAAGCCCATGCCGATGGAACAAGCCTGAAAGAAGCAGCAGTTGCACTGGGCCTTGTTACCCCGGAGCAATACGAGGAGTGGGTTGTACCTGTTGAAATGACTCGCCCACTTGCAGTTTGATTCTTGAACTGTTTTGCTCTCACCGTAACCCACAAGTCAGAACTGCATGCGTCGATCTCACTTCTCAGAAGGAGACAGTTCCACGGATTCGTCGTGAACTATCTGAACACGGATCGCTCCTCGACACTCTCGAAGCTGGCCTGGTGGATTATTAATCTTCAGAAAGAGTGGTCCGCTTCGACGGGCTATAAAATCTATTTCGGCACCTTCACCGGTTAATTCAAAGCAGGATTTAGACCCTTTGTTAACCCACTGAGCTGCAAGGAGCCTTCCCAGAGGCTTGCCACGATACCAGTCAATTGAGATGCCATCAGCTGTACTTTTCAACTCAAGTTGACCATCTCCTTCTTGGATGGCACCTACTGTGCAGAGGCCTGTCGCCTGAAGTCGGTAATGTTGGCCGGCTTCCAAGCACCAGCCTGGATTCTGCCAGCCACGATCAGCGGCCACAGAACTTGCTACCCCCTCATCTGGAACGAGATCTCCTTGAGACCAATCGATAATCATAGAGTCCGTGTCGTATCCGTAATCAATTTCTGAAATAAAGGCATTGAAGTCACGGCTTACCACAGTCGGATTCCAACCTGCATGTGTAGTTAAACGATGGGTCATTCGCTTATCGAACGGGTTTTGTTCCATGGCGACAAACGCCTCTTGGTACCGCGGATGAGTTGTCAGAAAAGCCACAACCGACCACGCTAGCGCGTAGGAATCAATCGTTCCATGACGTGTTGGACGGAGCTTAAATACTTCTTGAATTCCTGTAGCTCCACCTGCGTTGTAAAGGCGATGAATCATCTCAATACGACCAAGCTGTTCAACATCGTTCGATGAGGATGGTATCGGAGTGTGCTCATACGTCTCTGTATCTTGCATCAGCCGATGTGTTGCCAACCACTCCGCTATGCCTTCTGTATACCATGTGGGTGCACTCATATTGAGCAAGGTCGTGGTAAATGCATGAACGCCTTCGTGCAGCATGAGATGGCGTCGATATGCTGGGTTTGACTGATCAACGAACCAGAACCTGTAGTGATCACAATAGCCATTTGTGAAATCTGGAATCGCATCGGGCAGCAAGCCGGCCTCTCGAAATCGCTCTCGATCAACAATCAAACAACCACAGACCTTCCAGTCTGAGACAACTGATAATGGAATGCTGTAGTAGTCTGCCCAGACATTGACAGCCTCATCAAAAATTTCTGGTAATTTTTCTATATCGTCACCAACACGACGAGGACGGTCTGTAATCAAAACCAGATGATCACCCTCGAAAACATGTAAACCTGCAAGCTGCGATCGGTGAATGAGATTCCTCCAATCAAAACTCACTGGTTCCGAATACGTCTTTGCATGAACCGGAGCTTGCTCACTAGCGTGTACATGAACTGGGAGAGACAGAAGAGTAAGCAACACGAGAAAGACGCCTTGCTGCATCATGAAGCATGTCATTGGAGGGCATTTCCAAGACGATATTCGGCTGTCTTTAAGCGGAAGAACTCCTTCCGACCGGGACTGTTCCCAGAACTTTCCAGCGTGCAAGAACCACCTCCAACCAGGAGAAATGGGGGGACTGATGAAGAAAGATAATACGTTAATTTCCATAAAGTGAGCTGAATTAAAAGGATTTTCCGGCTCCAGCAGCTGTGTTGTGCCGAAAAATAGAAGAAGAGGTGACCATGTCTTTGATCGTTCCAAATGCTTTTACCAGCCAGCTGTAGTTCATCATGATCAAACCCACTTTGAAAAAAACGTCTGTCATTTCAGTCACTCGTCCGTGTCGCAACTGGTTCATGTATTTCTGTTGTTCATTGGTTGGTACGACAAGTTTCGCCCA
This sequence comes from Pirellulales bacterium, assembly GCA_016776925.1. Lineage (GTDB taxonomy): Bacteria > Planctomycetota > Planctomycetia > Pirellulales > UBA1268 > UBA1268. The sequence continues at coordinate 24,793 of JADHSL010000015.1, forward strand.
GCAGGTCATTATTGCACCAGGAGTAACCCAGGTGCCAGTAAGCCGTATTCAAGCTCCTGGATACATTCCGCCGCCACCGATTGTCCGTCGACCTTGGTGGTTTACAGTTCAGACAGTTTCTGGTCCCGGCGCTGTCATGCCGGTACCACGAGTGACACATTACCGTCCTCAGCCCTTCCGATTTCCAGCCGCAGCGCCAGTACTTGCTGGTAAACCAATCACCCCACCAACAAGTACTTTTCCTTCACAATGGGCTTCGGCTCCGCCGATAACGCCGTCCGCGCCGGTGGCTCACAAAACTGAATTGACACCGCCGTCCTCTTGGATTCCCGGCGTTCCTTTACCACCCCAAAAAATAAGGCAGGAACCGCAAACACCACCCGCGTCTCCAACACCACCGACACACGCAGCGCCCTCCCTGGCAACTCAACCACCGCCTTCGGGTAACTGGGCAACGATTGCGATTGATGCAAGTAAGCCTCAGGCCAACGCTGTGGCAGTTACAATTCCTGCTGAATCAGGTGCTCTTTTGGTGGCACAGCCTCAACAAAATGCCCCTCAGAAGATCACTACATCAGCGCAGCCTGTGAGCATCCCTCAAACACCAGCAGTTGCGACTGTCCCCTCCCCCACTGCCTCGGTTGCTTGGTGGCGATGCATTGGCGTTACCGACGGTGACACGTTTACCTGCCTTGACACAGCAGGGAAGCAACAAAAAGTACGAGTTTCTGAAATTGATGCGCCTGAACTTGGTCAACCCTATGGACGTACCGCGCGGGACACACTTGCAGACTTAATATTTGGAAAATCACTAGCTATTATTCCGATTAGAAGTACTTCAGATGGACTCGTGGTCTGTAAAGTCTCTGTAAACGGGAAAGACTTAGGGCGTGAGATGGTGATTGCGGGTGCAGCATGGCCAGAGCCACAATCAGAGAGCCAACTCACCAAAGACCAACAAGATGCCAAAGAGGCTAGACGAGGCCTCTGGTCAGAGGCTTCGCCGACACCACCGTGGGAATTTCGAAAAGCAGCCATGGAACCTTGGCAACAAGCTGCCTAAGTCATTCGTGCTCACTCGTAATCAATGGCTGACCGTCTTCTGCGATATCGACATGGAGCACCATAGGATTGCAGCAAATTGGACAATCTTCAACATAGTCTTGGTGGAGTCCTTCAGTTACATCGACTGGCACGACTATCTCTTCACCACATGAGTCGCAGATATAGTACGCCTCTACCTCTGCAGGTTGCATATCATGCCGATTGATACTCAATCCTAATCGGCTCATCTGCACATACTCGTCTCTCTTGTGTTTCATATTTCTACTCCTCAAGAAGACTTTCTAAACCGTCGGAAACATTAAACGTACACTCGAAATAATACTCATTGCCACTCAGAAGCGTAGGTTCTCCAATAAAAATAATGGAGTGGGGGTAGAAGAGAGAACACACAATCGACCTACACGAATATTTGCCAAATAAGATTAGCCTTTGAATCTAGGTCTTTGGCTCCTCAAAGAACATCACCTGGTCTACTGAACCAAAAGGTAACGTATCTGTTCAGGCGGAAGTCGGCCAAAAGAAATACATTTGGACACTCCGTCGAGAGACACTTATGCTGTTACCCTTTCAACAACAGTTTCAAAGAGCAGATCGTTACGCTTGAAAACTCTGATCATGTTTTGAAGGTTTTTCCAGAGTTCTTTCTGCCGCGGCTACGGCCTGCACACTCTGGTTGAAACACCATTCTGAGCAATGAGAGAGCGGGCGACCGGATTCGAACCGGCGACAACCAGCTTGGGAAGCTAGTGCTCTGCCAACTGAGCTACGCCCGCAAAGTCTGCGCGGTCCGTTTTCCGCCTATACCTTACATTAAAACAAGGAGTATTCTCATGGGTACAATACGGAACAGGTCAGAGGCTCGTTTCTATCTACAAGACTGCCTCAGTTGTTCTCGTGTATTTAGAATTTAAACAGGAATAAGCGATGGCGGACAATCCAGAACAACCAAAACAACCAGAACAAGTAGAGAACAGCAATACTCCAGTACTCCGAAAAGAAAACCAGGAGACGGTATCTCCTCAGAGTGGATCGATCAAGAATGACCTGTCTCAACAACCCAAGAAACGACGCTACAGCGTTCTGGGGATGGGGCTGCTTACATTCGTCCTGATTGCGTGCGTAACAATTGCATTGCTACCACAGTGGCTTGTCTCCGCGAATGGCGTTCGTCAACTCATCATCCGATCAGTTCCGAATTTACAGGGAGATGTTTTCGTTGGCGCAGCGTCAATCGGCTGGTATTCGCCGCTCACAATACAAGACATTGAATTCCGTTCCGCTCGTAGCGGACCAACACCGATACGCATTGGCAGCATCGAAGGCACGCAAGGCTTGCTTGAAATTATCAGAAACGGTGGTCGGCTTGGACTCGTAACTGTCAAAGATACACAGCTTCATCTTTCGTATAACGAAAACCATGTCTCAAACCTTCAAGAAACCATTGGCATAAAGCCTCGAACAAGCCAATTGAGTAACCACTCAGACAACCCATCGCCACCCTCCCGACAGCCTACGGGACCAGCCGATGAGCGCGTTCGTATTTCAGTCAAAGATGCGCGTATACGAATCGAAGGCCCGTGGACAAGCTCCCCTTGGGAAAGTAAAGCGATTGAAGTTGAGGCTGTTCTAAACCAGTACGCCGACGGCAGAAAGGAGTGGGCGTTGACTCCCGTCACTCTTCTAGATCATGCTCAACTTAACGCTTCTGTTGCTGCGGGGGCTTTAGCCTACGCTGCACCTATTCTCGCAAATACAACTCGTGCAAGTGGTGAGTTTTCCCTCATCATTGACGAAGCTCGATGGATTGTCGGAGAAGAAAAAACAGCTACGGTTGACGGGTCTCTTACGCTTCATGCGGTTGACGTTGGCCCAGGGCCAATGGTGGCAAAAATCATTGCTGCATTGCCTGGACGACTTCCGACACCTCCCACAGTACGGATAGCAGAGTCATCAAAAGTACACTTCCGGAAATCAGACCGTCGCATCCAGCATGAGGGCTTGGCATTTGGAATACCCCTCAAAACTTCTGGTGATCGACTCGACATCGTATCCGAAGGATCCGTCGGTATCGATGATCGCTCAATCGATCTTACGCTCTCCCTACCAATACCCGATTCACTGCCCACCGACCGACCGCTCTTTGCAGCACTCGCCGGAAAAACCATAAAAGCGTCTGTAGAAGGAACTCTTGATGATCCCAAACTTCAATTAGACGCCTCATTGAAACGGACCGCGGCAGATGTCGCTACTGATTTTATTCGAGAATTACGGGATAAGAAAAAACAGACACCACTGGATGAGGCATCCCAAAAAACTGGTGGTAGTCCGGAGCAGCTACCATCATTACCAGATAGCGATCCAAGCATGAACAATTCCACGAGCCAGATGACTTCAGAAGAAAAGGTTGGAAACGCACAAAAACTTGATCAACTCAAAGACCTACTTCCTGCTGATATTTCTGATGACCCAACCACCGATGCGGTTATCGATGCCGTGGGTGGGCTTCTTGACGAGGTTGCAAGGAGGCGAGCAGAACGAGAACAGAATAAGAGCAAAGATCCTTCAGCCGCCCCTCAACAGGATCGACCTGCACGACGATTTCTACAAAAACTTTTGGATACTGGTAGTGAGGATAGGCCCGCCGATACACCGGCGAATTCTCAATAGGTCGTATTTTCTAGCATGCGATCCATGCAATAAAAAACCGGATCCTGCATAACACAGGATCCGGTACTTAATCTATGAATCTCAGGGCAGATTCATGCATGTTGCGTAAAACCGAAATTAGGTTTTAGCTGGAGCTTCAGGAGCTGCTTCTGTAGGAGCAGCTTCTGTAGGAGCAGCTTCTTCGGTGATGACGGAGCCACCACCACAGTTACCGTCTGCACATCCGCTGGTGCAATCAGAGCATTCCGCTGGCTCACAACAGTCTGCTTTTCGGCTTTGACGACGCTCAGCAAGACGCTCACAAAGCTTGTGACTACGACCATGACAACCACAACGGTCACGCAAACCTGCAACAGCAGTAGTGTCGACACTAATCAAAGTAAAGGCGATCAAGGCGATGAACGCCACCAATGAAATTCCCAGAAAACGCTTCATGTCTTTCTCCGAAACAAGTTAAGTGGTGCCGTATTGCACCGGGTTGCCGTCAACACACAAATCCGACCCGGGACGGCCACCGGAGCAGAGCAACCGAAAACAAAACTTGTCATTGAAAGCTCGTCGGAACAACCCGCGGCACCCCCCTGCAGGTGTTGCAGGTCGGCCGATACTTCCACCAAGCAAGTTTGAGGAAAAGGCTAGCAGTCAAAATAAGACTGTCAAGCAGATTAGGAGGGTTAGGGGGTTTTTACGGGACTGTTGACAAGCAGATATGCCTACGTGGCCGTGACGAGGCGTGTACCACTATTGGTTAAATCATCTGAATTCAGGCAAAAAAATGAGAAGCTCAACTCCCGGCCACAACAAACCCCTTCCAAGGAGGGGATGTGCTTGTTTGGCAGAATGTGTGCCAGTTCGTAGGAAACGTGTCACGAACGGCGCAACACCACAAAGAACTCGTCGCCAGTCTTTCGTACTACTCGACAACTGTCCCAGAATTGCCAGACGCCGTACGGGTTGCTGGCTCTTGAGTTGCGTCCTGCATAGCCAGTTTGGCCCGTCGCGTAATCTCCTCTGCCACAAGCCGCTGTTTCGCGAGCATGTCTTCAGGGTCTTCGAAATCTAACAACAAAGGTGGCATATCTGGGAAAATTCTCATGGCCATACCCACTACACGCCAACCCTCAGGATCAAGCCTACATACCCAGATCACGTTATCTGTGGTTGTGAAACCCTCTGCATCCGTATCTGTCCACGTGGTTGCCACGTGAACGATATCATCAGTTCCCTCGACAGTTTCACAAGCCCCTACTCGATAGGTCGCCGTATCTTTCACTGGAGGAGCAACAGAAAGACCCAACTCTTGAGTTTTTGCCCGAGCGACGTCTGTCAGCATTGCCAGTGCAGAGTTCTCGTCTCCACATTTTATTGCCTCAAGAAATGTTGTTACAGCGACTTTTGCTGGCTCGATGTTCGCGGCAACTGAAGGCTCAGCTCCTCCTGCCGAACACCCTGACTGACTCGTCAAGGCAAGCATGCAGCACCCGGCTATAAACGAAATCAGCCACAGTGAAACAGCTTTTTTCAAACGCTGCTTATACAAATCTCGCACGCCGCCGATCGGTGACGGATTAGGAGAAACCATTGAAAAGCCTTTCTTTGGACAAAGTGCGCCGAAACTACTCTGTGCGTGATACCATCTACGCGCGTGCGCACGTCGCGATATCTTGCCGACGGAGTGTATTCTCGACTCTACAGATCATGATGCCCAAGATAGGATGCGGTCAAGGTGAAAACTGGCATTCAGAGAATTGGTCTGAGCCACACCAAATTGCCCTGTCCACCCGAATAACGCAAATCCACATTGAACAAATTTATAGACAAATCGATCATCGCACATTCCTAGCAGGGATTTACGCTTTGAATATCAACACACAGTCAACCTGGCCCAACGGGTTCTCCACGATAAAACAACGTGTTTGGTGGCTGCTTCTGATTCTCTTCTTGAGCCACGGTCCACCCTACGGAATCGGACTGGCAGGTCCAACAAAACGTCAAAAGGCACCACAACCCGAGAATCTTCCTGAAAGTGAAGTGATTGAACGAGATGCCTTCCGACTTCTTGTCGGCCCAAAACCTGATTTCAGGATAACGCCCGAATCAAAAAAAACGAATGAAACAATCCAAACCGGATCTGAGCTGGCTTGGTCACAACTCATTTCAGGATCAACACTCGATGATGAAATTAAAACTGCAATGCCTCGGTTAAAAAAGATCGTTGCAACAAAGACTTTTTTTGACAGTCATATTGGTGATGCAATTGATGAATTCCGACTGCTGTCTGTTTGCTTTGGAATCATTTCTGCTTACGACAAAGAAGAAGACGTGCGTTCAAGTTGGAAGAAAAATGCAATCGGCTACCGTGACCGATTTGAAAGATCAGCCTATCGATGTGACTGGGAAGGAGGAGCTTCATTTGCAACCGCAACTACGAGCGTCGGAGATCTTGAAAATTTAATCCGTGGTGAAGTGAGCAGCTTCAAAAGTGATGAAACGAAACCGTTCCAGTGGAGCCAACTGTGTGAACGATCATTACTTATGCGTCGCTTAAAACTTGCTGATGAACGACTGACCTCTGGAACGGCCTCTGCAAAAAGTTTTTCAAACTCGATTGACCAATTGGTTCATGCGGCGGAAATAGTGGCTTGCTTTGGCGAGTTACTCGTGCAACCGGAACTTGTTGACTGGGACGACTCTGACTACAAAGCGCATGCTAGGAAAATGAAGGAGTATGCTTTGGAAGTACGGGCTGCTGTCAACGAAGGAGACTACGAAGATGCAAGAAACGCAGCAAAGTCAATAAGCCAAGCCTGTTCAGCATGTCATGCCGACTATCGATGAATTCATTCGTGAAAATCCTGACGTGTCTTCCTGCTGGTTCCTACTGACGCAGCCATTCCAATGGACTCAAGTCAATTAGTTCGGCCAAACCAGCTTCAGCAAGTTCACAACCCGTAACGTACCGATGCTCGTCACACCATTTCCGAATCAGGCTGGCACTGTCAGAGTCTTCCGCTATCCCAAAAAGACGAATCAACAGACTATCCATTTCAAGCTCAAGACTAGAAAAGTGACGTGACCATTCGGTCGCCTCACGGATACCAACCTGCTCTTCACTTTGCCATTTCATTGGATGAAAGAGCAACACGCTGGATGCCGTCACAAGGCGACGAGCACATGCCGCAAACGGCCAAACTGCCGCCGAAGAACATTCTCCTGTCACAATTCCTGTCGCTTGCAAACCGCGGAGGCGAATCATGGTGACCAAAGAATTCGCTGTGTACGGGTTCCCGCCGGGTGAATCAAAATAAATGGTGCACTTGCTGCCAGGCTCAACTCCAAGCAATTTATCAACAAGATCAGCAGCGTTGTCTGTAAGGTCACCTACTATGGCAACTTCTGATGGGGCGTCCTGATCTTCGTTACCTGCTGATGATGGGTCTGTCTCTGTACTTTTTGAAAAATGGGCCATTCATTTTCTTTCCGGAGAAGATGTTTATACTTCTAGTAGCCGTTTTACACGGTTATATCTCTGCAATAGTATATCGATGCTTCTTGAAAAATAATGCTCGTAAATCCATTGCTTCGAACCTGCGCTAAACAACAACTCACTATCATAATCTCATGGGTATCATTTGCCTTTGCCCAAATGGGCATCGCACAAATCTCAAAGATCGTTTTGCTGGTCTACGAGTACGTTGCCCGCAGTGCGGCGAGAAGTTCCGAGTCCCCCTTCAAGAACATACGACGAGAGAACAAAAGTTACCCATTTCACCATCTTTGCCAACTGGTCATCAATCAGAGTTTGATTCACCATTTAGCGGTGACGGAGCAGCTTCACAACACGTGCGTACTCAACCCAACGTGCGCGAGAGCCAAAGCGCGGATGTCGTTCCGGCGGTACTTGATGAAGCCCCCAGTCAGTTATGGAGAATTGCACCTCCCGGTGGTGAACCGAGTAGTGCAATGGAAGGCTCGGAACTACTAGCCTTGCTGTCATCCTCGAAAATTAGCGCACATGTCTACGTGTGGCGAACGGATTGGGTTGATTGGAAACCAGTGGCAATCGTTTTCCCAGATTTTTTCCGAAATCAATAGCGCCCTCAAGTTCTGCCAAGTAATCTTCTGCCCATCAAGAGAAGGTGATAGCTAATTTCGTAGGCATGCATGCGGATACCAATGAATTACAAGGCACTCTAGTTGATCCGGTCCCAGGTTGTAGACATTGCATCAATGCTTGAGCTCGTCGTTGAAAGGTTGCCGACGGAGAGCCTAAACGAATACAATACTGATATTCGCTATCCATCTGCAGGAAAACGCCTACTTATTGAAACAGATGGTGATGCTCAGTGACAATAAAAATACTCCTAGCGCACCTCCGTACCACTTGCGCGTTATGCAACAATTGTAAATCAACACCATTCCCGAGGCATTCTCATGAAATTACGATCCAACTGTACTATGCATTTGTCTCTATCCCGACTTTTTTTAGGGTTGAGCATGTTGTCTGTCGCAATGCTTTTCATTATGCCAGTTCATGTTGTGTTAGCTGACGCTGCCGCTGAGTTCACCGTCGCGAATGGTGAATTGTCACTCGCTGCTCCTGCTGGCTGGAAGCAAGTCCAGCCCCGATCTCGAATAGTCGAGACTGAATTTGCTATCGAGCCAGTGAAGCCTGATGACCAACCAGGACGTATGACCTCCATGGGCGCTGGTGGGAGCATTGAGGCAAATATTGACAGATGGTACGGCCAATTCAGCCAGCCAGACGGCTCATCTACGAAGGATAAAGCGGCCCTGAAAACATTACGTATTGCAGGATGCAAAGTAACGTGTGTTGATGTATCAGGAACCTTCAAAGATATGCCTGGTGGCCCGTTTGCGGGAGGACAATCCATAGACCGCCTAAATTATCGGATGATGGCAGCTATTATTGAAACACCTGACAAAGGCAATTACTTCATTAAATTTTATGGACCTGCAACAACTGTAGAGGCATCAGCGGACGGTTTTCAAAAAATGATCGAAGGTATGGTCTCCACAAACTGATATCTCTTTTTCTTCTTTCGCAAAGCTCACCTCCCTCAACAGGTAAAAGGCAGTAATGAAAATCCAGGAGTTCTTAGAACACCACGGAATCGAGGGCAATCCCTTTGCTGAAGAGGATGCCCAAAATGACACCGTGTTTAAGCGAACATGCTTGGAATCCACATTTCACCCCGGGTGGGACAAGATTTATGGATCTCCAGAAGACCCGAGTACATCGATTGTTTTTGGTGAAAAGGGTGCTGGCAAAACAGCGCTCAAACTGCAAATGGTTCGGCAATTTGAACGTCATAACGAAACAAGTAGAGGCCCCGACGGAAGCAAAAAGCCTTCTTTTGTCGTCATCTACGATGACTTTAATCCGTTCCTTGACCGTTTCGTCAGCCGCAGCGGAAGAAACCGCCCACTCGAGAAGTCACTCGGACACTGGAAACTGTGGGATCATATGGATGCAATCCTCTCCCTGGCAGTCACCCAACTCGTCTCAGCAATTATTCATCGCTCAAAAACAGAACCAGTAGGTGATGGCAAGAGTCATGCATGGAGTGGACCGCACGCTCGTGACCTCACTTTGCTTGCTGCACTTTATGATCAATCGACAGCTGAAACTTTTCCTTCTCGCTGGAGAAAACTTCGCTGGCGGGTTGGTTACGGATCCCTCCTGGGCCGTTGGCCGACCTTTCTGGGATTGGCAGCGACCGCTCTTTTTGTGGCCGCCATTGCAACCAGCGTCTCGACGAAAAACTTAGATTGGCTAGCGCTGTGGTGGCCGTGGTTTATTTTGGCTGGAACATGGATGCCGTGGTTATGGCGAAGGTGTCAATGCTGGTGGAAAGCATTTCGTATCGTTCGAAGCATGCGAACGGGAAATAGAACAGTAGGCCAACTCGCTAAAGCACTTGCAAAAATGCCTGAGGCTGATCTTGCGGGACAGCCTCTTCCGATTATGGCCAGAAGTGACGATCGTTATGAATTATTCGCAAAGTTTCAGGGGATACTGCAAGCTGTTGGATATGGTGGAATGATCGTGATCATTGATCGACTCGATGAACCACACGTCATAAACGGCTCTGCAGAACGCATGAAGCAAATTATCTGGCCCATTTTTGACAATAAGTTCCTGAAATCACCCGGGCTTGGGTTCAAGATGCTACTTCCTAATGAGTTGTATCGATTCATTGAACGTGAAGATGAGTCATTCAATCAACGAGCAAGACTCGACAAGCAGAATCTTATACCGTCATTGGAGTGGTCTGGAGAAACTCTCTATGACATTGCCTCAATGAGGCTCAAGGCTGCGAGCGTCAAAGAGCCTCCGACAACTCTCGCCGAACTATTTGAACCTGAAGTCAACCAGACCCGATTGATTGATGGCTTGCGAAGTGTTCGTGTGCCTCGTCAGCTCTTTAAGTTTTTATACCGGCTACTTGTTGCACATTGTCACGCACATACTGCCGAAAACCCCAGCTATAAGATTCCACTGGAACGGTTCGACACGGAATTAGCAGTTTTCAGGAGAGATCAGGATGCATTTGACCGCGGACTAGCACCACGATAACCAGTATTGCAGTGAGGAGTAAAACGTGGAAACGGTCCACACAATTGTTGTTGGCCGTGAAGCGATGGGGTGTCGCTTTGAGGTTATTTTCAACCTATTAGACAATAGTGTCGCAACATCGATCGGCACCGATGCTCTCAACATCATTGAGCATATTGAAGAGCAAATCTCGGTTTATCGACCATCGAGTGAAATTTCAGGAATCAATGAATCGTCTTCTACACGATGGCATGACCTGTCACCGGACGTGTTCGACTTATTGTTACTGGCAAAGCAACTCCACTCCCAAACCAACGGAGCCTTTGATGTAACCACAGGCCCACTCATCAAAGCCTGGGGGTTTCTTCAGAAACAAGGACGAACACCTTCGCCAGAAAAACTCGTCGAAGCCGTTGCGTGCTCTGGGATGAAAAATGTTGAATTTCATGAGCATGAACACAAAATACGTTTTCAGCAACCTGACGTTGAGATAAACCTTGGGGCTATTGGCAAGGGGTGGGCAATTGATAAAGCGATAGACCACATTGACATGGAGGGTATCGAAAACTTTCTCATTCACGGTGGGCATAGCAGTGTCCGGAGCCGAGGTACGCGAGGTTTATCAGGACAACAAACTGGGCGTGATGGATGGCCTGTTGGGCTCCGGCATCCACTTCTTCGGGAGAAACGGATTGGCACAATCACGCTTCAAAACAAGGCACTAGGTACAAGCGGATCTGGTACTCAGTTTTTTATAGAAAAGGGACAGAAAATCGGCCACATACTCGATCCGCGAACAGGCCAACCTGCCAGTGGTGTTCTCTCGGCAACCGTCCTTGCTGATACTGCAGCGGAGGCCGATGCATTGGCAACCGCGGCCTATATCTTGGGCCCGCAAGAAATTGACCACATTGCGCCTGATGGGAGTTCTGTGGCTGCAATACTCGTGGTTCAAGAAGAGCGAACCAGTCGATTGACTGCAATTTTAGCCAATCTCGACACCGAAGAATTTGTGCCGAATCAAACAACGCCGGGCCTAACGGTTATTCAGGCCAAAGACCACAGCCAGAAGTGACAGAAGATTGATCATTTTTACACATTTCATAATTTTCAGACTACACTAGAAATGTTCTCTGTTTCCAAAACAACCACTGTTTGAACAGGGATTTGTAAATGACATCAGCACACTCGAATGGCTTTTCTGAGAAGGTGATCTTATCGTTTCGGCAAGACGACTCATTCGATTGGCTGGCGTTTCAGTACTGAACCCCTTCCCCGTGCAATAACACTAGATATGATCCAATGGTTGGAGCAGGGTTCGTATCTTGGAATCGTGCTTTTTCTGACACTCACTGGCTTGGGGCTACCGGTCCCTGAAGAAGTGCCCATTGTGGCCGCTGGCGTAGCCAGTAGAGCCGAAGCTTTGGATTGGTGGTGGGCACTGCCAGCATGCCTGGTTGGGGCGTTACTCGGCGACAGCCTGATGTACGCAATCGGACGCTTTTTCGGGGCACGATTTCTGAGAGAACACCGCCTTCTAAGTGGATTCCTCACAGAAGAGCGAGAGAAGAAGATCGAACTTCTCATCCAACAACATGGAATTAAGGCGTTCTTTGCAGCCCGGTTTCTTGTTGGACTGCGAAGCCCCTTCTACCTCACAGCAGGTATTCTTCGAGTGAAGTACCGGTGGTTTCTCTTCGCTGATTTTATCTGTGCTTCCATTGTTATCAGTGCTTTTTTTGGCTTGGCGTATGCCTTTGGGGACCGTATCACCGGACTCATCCAGTCTGCAGAAAAAGGCCTCACACTGGTTGTGCTTGGAGCCGGCATCGTTGCCTTTGCCGTCGCCGCATTCCTATGGTTCCGAAAACGTAGAATGCATATTCTCGATGAGAATCCTGATAGCCTTCTTGAAAATCGTGAACTGATATTTGGGCCAGCAGCCGATCGCCTTAGTGACAGCAGTGTTTCAGCCGCCCCGCATCAGACTGAACACGTGAACGAGGAACGGTTTTCGTCTGAAACCAAGCACGAATCCCATTCCAAGGAAGCCAAAACCACATCATTGACAACCGATGATTGATCAGCGGTATCGTGGTACCAAGGCACGGTTGTAACGATTACAACACATTGGTGACCACGCACTGAAATATATATTGGTTATATGGCTGAGAGAGACTTTTCTGGTGGCGTTCTGTGGCCTAGGAATCTATGGAGTTTTACATTCCGCCACCGTACTCAACGTGAAACCCGGATACTTGTCATCCGGCACGTTGCTCAGTCTCCAGGAAATAGCGATGCCAGCATTCCAGAATCAGGCAACTCCTCAGGCCGTCGCAAACTCGAGCAAGCATGTATGGAACCGGATACTTGTCGTTGACGATGATCGCCGAATGGCCTCTCGCATTGCCCAATGGCTCTGTTCACTTGGATGGCATGCCACTGCAGCAGGTGATGTCACAGATGCCATTAAAAAGATTGGTCGTCATCGCTACGATTTCTGCATTCTTGATGGGAAACTCCCTGATAACGGAAGTGTTCGCCTAGCGACCTTGCTTCGCTCGGTCTGGGAAGAGGCCCACCTGATTACTTTTGGAACAACAACTGCGCAGGAAACCATTCTTGCACTTCACGCAGATACTATTCTCACTGCACCGATTAATGACACGGAACTGCTGAACGCCCTCGATACGGTTCGAAAACAGAAAATAACATCAGACGTACGCGAATCGACAACGCCTTGCAGCCCGGTCAAAAACCAAGAAATACTTGGAACCAGTCCAGCGATGCGCGAAGTATCACGAGTCATTCAGAGAATCGCCCCGACAACTGCAACGGTTTTAATAACCGGAGAGAGCGGCACAGGCAAGTCTTTACTCGCTCGAGAGATTCATCACAGGAGCACTCGTTCGAGCAACCAACTCGTTGAGGTTGCCTGCGGAAGCCTGACAGAATCATTACTTGAAAGTGAACTCTTTGGGCACAATGCTGGTGCATTCACTGGTGCCACTACATCACGAGATGGAATGTTTACACGCGCCGATAGAGGCTCAATCTTCCTCGATGAAATTGCGACCGCCACTCCGGCAATGCAGGTGAAATTGCTGCGTGTTTTGCAGGATTTTGAATTTGAACCTGTTGGTGGCTCACAAACAAAGCAAGTCGACGCCCGAGTCATTCTTGCGACGCATGAAAATCTGGAAGAACTTGTCCAGTGTGGCAAATTTCGTGAAGACCTTTTCTGGCGAATAAATGTCATCAAAATTGAGCTACCTCCTCTGCGAGAAAGACGAGAAGACATACAACCTCTCGCCGAGCACTTCCTCAGACGTGTCATGGGGCAAACCGGAAGAGAAATAGAGGGCTTTACAAATGCAGCTATCGAGTGCCTTGAGTCACACCACTGGCCCGGGAACGTGCGAGAACTCATTCATGCAGTCGAACGGGCTGCCTTCCTTGGTTCAGGTAAGCAATTGGATGTGACAGACCTTCCGCTTCGAGTGATAGAGGGAGCAGGGAGTAGACGAACAGCTCGCTCAGAAACCATGCCCCAAAAAGCCATTGACGACTCTCTTAAAGCGCAGATGGCTGCGCCCGAAAGGCGTCTTATCTTAGATGCCCTGCGTCAGCACAACTGGCGCCGAGATGCCGCAGCTAAATCACTCGGCATCAATCGGACGACGCTCTACAAGAAAGCTAAGAGGCTTGGTGTTGATCTTGCCGGAATAGGCCGAAATCAATCCAAATCCCTGTAGATCTCTGTAACGCAACTTTCTGAAAAAAAGTTTCTAGACAAGTCCCGGGTCTACAAAAATACTATCAGCGGATTCATCACTGTCTTCAGCAAAGGAAAACGTACTGTTCTCATTTGCTGCCACACTCGCAGCCCATCCTGCAGCAATATCAGCAAAGGCTTGTGCTCGAGAGGCAGCTGAATCCCGAGACTCAGCAAGTACTTTTGTGTCAACGTCTGAAAGTACACTCGAAACGTCGATCACATCAGCTCTCCGGAAGCTTCCCTCGTGCCGCAACAGCATCTGCCTTGGTGCTGACGCAGAGCCACTATCAGGGCCTTGGCTTCCACCACTTACTCCTGCGATCATTGCAGCATCAAGCATTGAAACAGTTCCATTCCCGCTCACATCTGCCACGAGCGAAGGAATCACGACAGGATAATTAACAAGCCCACTATCCAGCCGCATCGCGAGTCTCGCTGCGAGGGCTGAATCTGCTGAACTATAAGCACCATCACCACTGGTATCACCTAGTGCTGCTACCAGTTGAACAGCATTACTTCCACCAACAGTAATGGTGCTGTTACTTACAACTGATTCTAAACTGAGAAGTGCTGATGATCCATTTTCAGCTGCCGTGTCAACCTGAGCCATTACATTCGCTATTGTCAATTGACCTGCAGGAGCCCCTCCGCCATCTGGGAAAGATTCCGTCGCATCAAACCTCAAGGCAATTCGCCCCGGCTCTAGAACTTCTGTTGAAAAAGTCACAAATTCCGGCAGGTTAACCGCAGGCACAATATCTGAAACATCTAGCAACTCCGGATTGAAACTGAAAATAGCATCGAGTGAACGAACAGATCCATCAGACTCCAAAACAAGCGGAATCCCTGATTCACTCCCAACTGGAACATGTACGTCTTGCCCAGGCCCCCTCGCAAAACTCGGAATAGCTAACCGAACTGTTGGCACTTCTGAAATCGTGAACGTGCCGTTGTAGCTATCACCAGCTTCCTCATCGGCATTGCCATCCAGCAACTCTCCGGTCACTGTTTGGAATGCATCACTTCCGCTGCGAACGACTACTGAATATGAGTCAATGGCAAGTGCACCATTCGCAACGAACTGCAAGCTACGACCATCAGCAGCGATGACTAAAGACCCGTTCACATCCCCCGTTGTCGCTCCACGAAGAGTTATGTCAGATTCACCAAAGATGCCCATAGCGTCATAGAGATTCACAACACCCACATCAATTGGCCTACTAAATGAAACCCGAAAACCATCAGTGGCACTTACTAATTCGGTGACATAAAGCGTCTCGACTTGGTTTTCAATCTGAATAGAGATAATTTCCTCGAAGGACTCTCCTTCACCGTCAGTCACTCGAATACGGATTCCTCGAGTTGCACCAGACTCAAAATCAAAGGATGTGGTTGTAATCAATTGCCTACCATCAACTGAGAACGACGCGTTGTCACTATCGCCTTCTCCGGCTACAAGCTCAAAGGTGAATGAATCTCCGTAGTCAGGATCAATGGCTTCCAGCAGTCCAATGACCGTGCCAGCCGGGCTGTTCTCGACAACAGTGGTCGAGGAGAGAGTAATCCCTGTTGGCGCTCTGTTACCAACTGCTACGACATGAATACCATCATCATCAAAAACAGGAATCATGCCCTCATTCAGACTAGCTCCTCTTACATCAAGCACATGAGTTTGGTCTTTTTCCGCATTCGTTGGCACTGTGGCCAGAAGACGAGCTACCTCGTAGCTTCCAGCTGCAAGTGGTTGCGGCGAAAAGAATCCGACTACCGCATGGCCTGGCTCAAGCACATTAATTAATGACAAGGCACCAGCAGGCATACCCGCCGCTAATTCAACACCAGAAATATTCAGTAATTCAGGGTTGTAAAACAACTCCATATCAAGTGACATGACTCCTTCTAATGCCGTCACAACGATTGGAATACCACCAGCAGAGGAGGCTGGAACATTAACTTCTTGGCCTGCAGTCTCAAAAAATCCTGGGACACCCACAATCGCAGTGCCGACCGACAGCGGCTCAATCGTAAATGTTGACACATAGTTGTCGCCCACCACTCCGTCACTGTTTCCATCTAGCAGGCGACCATCAACTGCCACTACTCCATTCTCTCCACTTCGAACAGTAAGTGTGTATTCACCGGCATCCAGAACACCGTTATTTACCACCAAACGAAAACCATTCTGGTCGTCGTCGATCGCAATAGCTGATTCAATCAGGTTTCCATCTGTATCCCGCAACGTCACGTCGAGAAATTCAGGAGCAGCTGCTCGATTGTGGAGATCAAGATTCGATACATCGAGCTGGCCAGTAAATCGAATACGAAAACCATCTCGATCTGGAACAAGTTCCTCAACAAGAAGTCCCTCTGGAACATCTGTGACAACGATCGTGAAGACTCGGTCCACCGACTCTCCCGTGGCATCAGTGGCACGCACCCTGATCGAGTGCGATTCACTCGTCTCAAAATCGAATTGTCCCGTTGTCACTAGAGTACTGCCATCAATTGCGAATAGCGTATTGCCATCACTGCCCTCACCATTCACCAACGATAGAGTGTGAGAGTCACCAACGTCCTCATCAAGTACCGTGAACTCCCCGACAGATGTGCCAACCCCTGCCGTCTCAGGTACTACTCCGTCTGATAAGAGTATGACTGCTGGGGCATCGTTCCGATCAGTAATTGAAATAACAAACGTCTTCTCAAAAGAATCATCACCAGAAACTGCTTTCACTCGAATTGTGTATGAGTTGTCGGCTTCGTAATCAAAAGAGCTTGTTGTCTTTAAGATGTTCCCACTTATTGAGAACCTATTGTTGTCATCAGAACCGTTTCCACGAGCCAAGGAATACCTGATGTTTTCACCACCCGCTGCTTCAAGAACGCCTACGAGTGATCCCGCAGGCAGATTCTCGTCAACTTGGGAATTACCAAGGGAAATATTGGTGATTGGATCAGGGGCAACGAGGGCGTCGAGAGTCACAGCCAACGCAATAGACCCGGTAGCTCCACTCCATCCATCGACTGCAATCTGGTATGCCTGCCCGGCTGTGGCTTCAAAGGTAACGCGGCTTTGCAGCACAACTCCATAATCAATATCGTCGTTGCTAGTAATTCGTG
>JADHSL010000097.1 GCA_016776925.1 Pirellulales bacterium
TCACCAAGAACAAGGCCGTTGACTTCGTCGCCTCTGGTCACAAATGTACTCTCTGATGAAGTTGTGATTCGTGAACCATCAATTACCAGCACCTGACTTGTTGTCGCGGCATCAAGCGTATAACGCTGTGACGCATCAATCACAATTGGTTTTTCAATAATTGGCAGTTCTTGCTGCAGGACAATTGTGCCTGTATTTCCGGTCACGCTTCCCAGCACATTGCCAAAAGTTAATTCTTGCAGAATATTTTGACCAACAAGATCCTCGGCTTCATTTGCTTGAGCCAGCGTCAGCATTTTTCCGAGCGAACCTGCAGCATCGTTTGTCGCACCAGCAGTACTTACAACGAGTGTAGTTGTGTCACGAGGATCATACGAGCCAATCGCACTTGCAATATTCGCAGAGTCGTCTGCAATTGTGAGATCAACAAGCCCAAGCCCGTCGTAGGCAACGTCAAAGGTGCCACCAAACCTTGAAGTTCGATAGAAACCCTCCATGACTATCACGGTTGCTTCTTCAACGATTCCTGCAGGTGCTGCTGGCGGCTCTGGGTTGTTGTATCTCGTAAGCACCCACGCATCAGTGGATGTTGTGACTTCATAAACCCCGTTTGCAGTTGAACTTGGCTCCGTATTATTCCCAGCTCCATTTAACTCTGCACCAAACTGCACAAGAATGAGATCACCGTCTTCGACTGGTGTTTCATTGATACGCAATGGAACACCGGCACCGAGTGATGTCCCGTTGATTGTTCCCGCACCGTCAAAGATTCCATCAAGAACAGTATCTGTCGCAAACCGCACAGCAATTTCATTTGCCGAGCGAGCAGTTCCCGGTGTTACACGGAGCGGTGTTGAATTGATTGTATTGTCATATGCATTAACCCGATATGTGTCACCTCGTTCATCACCATCTGTGACATAGACACGGGTCCCAACAGGCAACTCACTCGTTGTCTCAGCCAGACCATACCTACGCAATTGCCATGGCGTTGATTCGTTTCCGAGATTGATGACTTGATAAACACCATTCTGTTGCGGAACCGTTTGATTAGACAGCAAAACAAGATCGCGGAAACGCAGCGGATTGGTCCCGGCGTCAAGGCCACCAAACGATGCTGTTAAAGCAGCCCCATTGATACTTTCGTTGGCTGCAGCAGTGATCGTCGAGGGTGTAATGCCAGGAGTATTTTGTGCATACGTGCCCGCCAAATTAGCTGTGGCTGCAGCTCGAACCTGCAACTGCCCCTGCCCTGCCACTGCAGCATCCAGAACAGTCACTGGCGACTGAGTCGTTCTGATTTC
Source organism: Pirellulales bacterium (assembly GCA_016776925.1). Classification (GTDB taxonomy): domain Bacteria; phylum Planctomycetota; class Planctomycetia; order Pirellulales; family UBA1268; genus UBA1268. Next base: position 1,305 of record JADHSL010000097.1, read on the forward strand.
TACACTGCCAGCCGCCTGCATGTTTGTGGCATTCCCTTGGAGGAGATCTGCGGCAACCCCCATCACCAACTCATCACTAGTTACAGCGACAACATCAATGCTTCCTTGAGGTGCCGTGGCAGAAAGAACGCCTGTTTCTCTCAGTTCGAGTGAAAGTGCCGCAATATCATCAGTTACAACACCTGGTGTTCCATTATCGTTGTCTACACCCAGTGCAGATACATTCGCTGTGCCGCCAGCCGTGCTAATACGGAATTGACTGTCTCGATCGGAATCGACCGTCACCGTTCGTGCAGTATTGGCTGCACCGTTTACGGTTGAAGCGACAGACACATCAACAAAGGACGCTGACGTATCGATATCGACGTCACCTTCGGCGAACACCTGAACGTCAGCAGCTGATAACAGCCCATTGCTTTGAATCGAACCTGTGCCTTGTTGATCGATGACGATTTTATTCACAGCTCGAACACCCTGTCCTAGCGTCACACCGCCATTGCTTGCAGTGATTGAAACATCTGTACTGAAGCCGTCAAACGGTGCCGTGAGAACCTGTGTAAGACCACTGATATTGACATCGGTTGCTGTCACATCGATTGATCCATTCGCTGTTGTCAGCCATGCTGTTCCGGTCATCGTGCCGGAGGAAGTAAACGACAGATCATTTTGAGACTGTATGGTCGCCGTAAGTGCAAGATTACCACCAACTGTAAAATCCACTGGCCCGGCAGAACTCAACGCTGCATCGAGCGAGAGTGCATCTGCTTCTCGTACCGTGACTGCAAACGGGAACGGTCCAGCCGGATCATCCTCGACAAACGGTGGGTTGAGCTGCTCATCAAAGCCCGCCGATATCCGCAAACTGTCCACCGCAGTATCGAGATCAACGACCTGAACAACCGAGTCGGCTGGGTTTCTTTCACTTAGGTTTGATAGTTGCACAGCCATTGTTGTGGCATTTATTGAACCTGTTGAAGCACCCGAACTGTTTTTCGTTGTGAAACTGTAGGGCGTCTCCGAAACACTTGTTTCAAAGAAATACGACTGATCGACTGCGGAAACCTGACTTTCAAAAATAATGTCCGACACACTCGTCGTGACACTTAAACGGGGAGCATTTCCACCACCGAAACCCGCGAGGCCGCTACTTCCAGCAAGATAGAGTCGGCCACGATCTCGGACATTTGAACTAATATCATCCTCAATCTTGAAAAGGAAATCATCCGATTGGATCGGAGCCGTCGCTGCAAAGTTTTCTACTGACGTGCCATCAAATCCGGGATTATAAAAGTCGAGATCTGTAACTCCGACTGGTAAAGAAATGGCTCGTGTCAAATCAACGCGTCCCGTCACCGTATTAACAGCAGCAACAAATGTATTCGGTGGCACAAGGGCCGAAGCAGAAGTAGGAGTGTCCAAATTCAACACAACAGCACCGGGCTGAATGTCATAAAGTGCGTCAGGGGCTTGCAGCTCTAAGAAAAGTGTCGAACTTCCTGCTAATAATGCTTCGTTTTCTGGAGTTGAGGTATCAACTTCGTATTGCTGACTGGAAATCGGGTTATAAAAGTTCAGCGTTCGATTAGCAGCGAGAGAAACTGAATTCGACAGGGTCAATTCAGTAGTGGCACCAAGATTATTAACTGCTATGACGTTTGTGTTAGAAGGAATAAGTTCGACGCTCCGCGTATTTGGATTTTGTGCGGAAACGGATGCTCCAAGTTCAACAGCGACAGCCGGTGTTGTAATTGTCACCGTCTGTGATGTCACAGCATCGTCCGTAAGGCTTGCAGTTACCGATGGCGGGTTGTGAAATCGAGATTCAAGCGATCTGAAACCTTCATCAGCAGTAACTGGCGCGTTGACCAGTACATTTGTGGCTCGAAGATCAATCAGGCCATCAGCCCCAGCCGGAGAGTTGATTGGGCTGTTTATTGAAACGGTGGAGTCGACCGAAGGAAGATCAACAATGAACCCGGCATCGAGTGTAAAGCCAGGAGCAAGAACGGCCGTACTTGGGTCTGCTGCCACAACTGGAGACCCATAACGAACGAAAAAAGTTGTGTCATATGTTTGGGCAGGTGGACTGCCTGCCGGGTCGAGATCCAGAACTATTAGACCACTCGCAAGATTTATCTCTCCAGACAGAGTCACATCTTCAGCTGCACCGAAGTCAAGGAGGATTGACGTTGTTCCAGAATTCCCGGAGTTTACTCCAGTTTGAGTGAATACTAAATCAATAAAACCATCTACGTCATTGCCCTGTTCATCAAGTAGATCAAGGGTTGCAAAGCTCACAAATTCAGGTGGGACGCCGGCGCTACTTGATATTTGTAACGTAGATCTACCGAAGTCTGCGTTCCCCCCAAGTGTTCCGGGAAGAACGGCAAATGTTTCATCCGCCACGAGACTTGTAGGCAAGGTTCTGGCAACACCATCAAATTGACTTGCATTCGGAAGTGTGATGAATGGAGATAAACCGGGAACAGCGGCACTGTCAAACGTGTTCGCAACGCCTTGGCTCACAAATACATCTTGAAAGGTAGACAATCCTCCAGCCGACAGATCGTTCGTTGAAAAAGGACGCTGATTTGCTGCAGAAAACTCCGAATTACCTGCATATTGGAGCACAGGTATCGTGGTAGACCCATCGCCCGCGGCATCTATTGCCTGCCGTAGGTAAAGATCATCGCCTGACTCATCAAGCATAATCGTGAGATACCCGGCACTATCTCCGGTGTTATTGACACTGTACACATTGGCAGTCAGTGCGATCCGTTGCTCAAGAGGCTCAATATTCGAGAGGGACTCTGACCGTGGACGCGATCGTGAATTACGTCTCCGGTGGACGTTTTCATCGATCTTTCGAAACAGATTGTGCATCAATCCCATAACAATGTCCTTGTAAACACTTTGCTCAAACAAGCCCCTGCAGCATGACTACCCGATGACGACGAGGACGGCTTGGTGTTACACACAGTTGTGTCAGTTCTCGTTTCTTGCCGGATAAACGCTGATTTAGAGAGCAAAAGCGATGTATATATAGACTCCTCAGAATAGTACGGACGTGCAAGGAATTGGTTCGCTGAAAAACGCAACTTCGTAAAAACCCGCATATTTCCACATCAAAAAGTCGTATTCAAGCGCACCATCTCTGCATAATCAAGAAATCGGCGTTCGGAGTGTGAGCAAAAGACACTTGATAAAAATGGTATCGCAACCCGTCCGCATGGTGTTTTCGCCATAACACCACGCACAGTTGCATGCCATTTCTTCTTGCTAACCGGCACAGATTGCCAGACACAGTAAAGCATGGCTGGCATCGCATTCTCATTCCACCAATCCAGAGACAGTGACTTCCCACTTCTCTTCACAAGATCACATGATCAGTTGAAATGGGAAGTTTGGCTTGTCTGTTCTCAGACAAAGGGATTTGTGCGGAATAGCACACTTCGGTGAACCGATCATCAACAAGGAAGTGGGTACCTGAAAGGGTTCATGGCTTCTTTTTAGCAGTGTCCTTCTAAATGTCGGGGAACTATTCACATGCCACGTCGTCGGAACCACGTGTACTCTCTTGAAACACTTGAGCGGCGTGATTGCCCGGCAGGTTTTACCCTTACACCGCTCAACCAGGTCGTTTCAGAAGGGAACTCCGCAGATTTTGAACTGACGCTCGACGCCGTTTCTGCGGTCCCCGAGTCTGTCATTGTCACAAGTAAATCCGGCACCGCAATTATCGGTAGTGACTTCATGCAACGGACTCAGCGAATCACATTTTTCCCAGGTGAGACGACGAAGAATTTTTCAGTCCCAACTCTTCGTGACCCTGTTGAGTCGATTGAAGGGGCAGAAAATTTTACTGTCATCGTGAACCCAATTGGGGGCACACCGTCTGAAATAACTTCGTTAGTTGTTATAAATGACTATGTTCCCCCTCTTAATTTTGAAATTGACTTCGTCTTCAATAGTAACGTTCCACAAAGCCTCGTCACCGCATCAGCACTAGCTGCAAATCTGTGGCAATCGGTGATTACAGAGAATCTCCCTGAAGTAAACAGTCCAATTTTTGGAACCATTGATGACATTCAGATCAGTGTTCAACTCGGCCTTCTATCCGGTGACTCCGATGGAGACGGAAACACCCTTGCTCAGGGCCAGCCTCTTCTCTTTCGCACTGATGCCACTGGCCTTCCGTATCTGGCTCAGATTGGCGTAGACGAAGCGGACATTTCAAACCCAGAACTATCAACCATCATGGCCCATGAGATTGGCCATTGCCTTGGGTTCCCCACTTCGCGTGGCTGGGAAAATAATGTTATCCCGCTTGGTAGCGATGCGCCGACTAATTTCACTGGCCCCAAAGCTGTAGAGCAATACAACCTTCTGTTTGGTACGTCCGCTGTTGCTGCCGGGGTTCCCATCGAGCAGGATGGTGGCGATGGGACAGCATTTGCTCATTGGGATGATGCCACGTTTGGCAATGAACTGATGACGGGAACACTAGATTTCACGAGTACTAATCCACTCAGTGTGATCACAGTCGGTGCCTTTGACGATATGGGCTATGGTGTGGATTATGCGGCAGCCCAACCCTATTCTCCACCAACAACGACTGTCACGACCATCGGGGCAGGCGTGTCAAATGCGATTGGATCGGGTATCTCAAATGCGGTAGCCACGTCACCGCCAGTAATAACACCACCAGCCACACCACCACCATCGATACCACCACGAGGAAGAGTTCTGCCTGCTCGAATAACTTTTCCAGATAAACCAGCAATGATATTGTCTGAAAACAACTCCTCACGGCAGATGGTGCGATCAGCGTTACAAAACAACGTTGGGATAAGTAGCCTGAGTACACCATTCAGTTTGCACCATCTCTCAACAAATCAGCGGGTCATTCTTGCCGCATGGGCTTCGATTGGTCAGGAAACGAGCATGTCGCTTCCTTCAAATTTGACATCCGTTGGATCTGGTCCAAGGCTAAGCCTCTTTGCGAATCAACTCTTTGACTTCGGTGTACACGGAGACGCAGCCTAAGAAGTCTCACGTAGTTTCAATTCGTCACCGATGGCGAGCCGGCCACCAGCATGTGACCGCACGACTGACGTATTCAGACCAAGCCGGTAGTAGTCCTGCCAGTCCCTTGTGTCAACGTCCTGCCGAAGCCCGCGATAACGACGGGCCTCAAAAACATCTCGAAACAGTGTGACCTGCTTTCCGGTCCGGGTGTCTCTACTGGGAACAACGCAGCGTCGACAAGCACCGGCGGGTCGGAATTCAATTCCACCAATTGAAAAAACATCGGGCTCACTCACAGGAAGATAGTCAAGTGATTCATCACCTTCACTCAACGAAGCTATTAGATTCTTTTTTTGCACAGGACAGGCCAGGCGATCTTCCCAGAAAGCTTCATAAAACAATCCTGAGTCCTGACTTTCATCTGAAGACAACTGATCTGGTTCAGCTGTGAGTTCAAGGTTCATTCGAAACCGACGTCTTGCTTCTGTATCATTCCAACCAAACCAGCGTGCGACCTCACTGAGCGTCTCAGTTGAAATGACCGTAGGACCAGAGGCATCACGATCATCAGGAAACCCACCTTCCACCCGCTCCTCTAAAAAAACATGCTCTCTCAATGCGTCAGAAAGCCATTCACAGGGACCCTCCGATCCTGGAACTAGGGGGAACGTCTCAGCAGACTGTGAATCGCACGACGTTTCATCCAAGTCATGGCCCATCCATAGCGTCACGAAATGACTTATTAGAGACTGGGACATCCTGTTGCTGTCGTCATCCATGCCTTCGAATTGTGCCCGTACCAAATGAAAACGGGACGTTCTTTTGGCGTTTACTACTCTGCCTTCAGTATCAATAAGACGCCATCGTCGATCGTGCATGATCGCGCCGCTTGGCAATACCGTCGCTTCAGCAAGCCTTAGGCCGTCAAGGCTTTTCACCGGATAGATCGTGATGCCGGAGAGATGTGGCATCGAGAAGAATCCTTTCTCAAAACTCACAGATCCTACACTACATCCGGAAATTAAAGGTCTGCCAGAACAGTCTCAACAACCACTGACCAACCGTCCGGTTCCCAACTTCAATTCTCGCGGTCCCCCGCATACCCGGCGTCAAAACATTTTCTACGTCATCGACCTGCATCAGCACTTCATAACTTGTCGAGATGGGAACTTCCCGCCCCATCTCATCGGTTGTCGTCGGGACAGACCCACCCGCTTTTACGCTGAGCCTCTCAGACCCCACCTCAATATGGGTTTCTGCAATGTCGTCAACAGCGCCTCGAAAAGTTTCAGACGGAAATGCATCAAGCTTCAGATCAACACGCTGTTCGCCCTGCACAAACTCAACCTCACTCTGGTCGACAATCATGACTGCCTCAAAATGATCCGGATCACCGACCATGCATAGCACCGTGCCCTCGGCAAACGTCGCACCGATATTCTTTTTTGCGAGCGCACTGCCCGACCAGCCTGGCAATCGCCCGCTTGGGTCGGGCCGCTCATCAACTGTCTCCGCTGGCAACACCAGCCCCGATCGCGGCGCTTTGAGTACGAGTTCCCTTTGGTACTTGCGCTTCTTGGAAAGCTGCTCTTCAACGCTCTTTAGAGACTCCTCTACTGTTCTAATTTCCATGCCAGCTGCTGAATCTGTAAATCGTTCTCGCTCAAGGCTGGCAAGTCTCGCACGATACCCTGACTCCTGGCCTTCTAGCTCGGCGATCTGAAGTTCCAAATCGATATTTGAAAATGTGGCAAGCTCGTCTCCTTTGGCCACGCGATCATTCGCCTCAACGAAAATGTCTTCAAGACGTCCATCAACCGTGACATAGACAGTCTCTTCACCACGAGGCCGGAGCTCTGCTGGACACCAAACCCGTTGTGGCAGCGGTATGAAGCAGATCGCTGCGGCAATCAGCGCAACCACAACACCTGTAACTGTCATGTTGAGACTCTTCACCTCATCTCTCCTCCCAGGAACCTTCAGAAACTTATAGATGCCAGTAATCGGACGAACAATCAAACCATAAATACCAAAAAGCGCCAGCATGCGACCGATGGCCTCCATGCGGTACGGCTTCATGGCATTCCAGACAAACATGAAGATCGAGATCATCAGGACCCACATATAAATTGTCGAGGCAATACTATACAGCGCAAACAAGCCCTGATGCCTTTTGGGCAAAAACGGATCATCCTGCAACTTCACACCCAGGCACCACTTCTTCGCAAGCCGACTCAGACTTGTACTTGATTTGGTTCTCAAGTTTGGAATCTCAAGCATGTCAGAGAGAATGTAGTACCCGTCAAAACGCATGAGCGGATTGGCATTAAAGAGCAGCGTCGACACACTGGACACAAACATCACGTTAAGGCACATCTGATTGAAAAGCCCTTCGTGCGAGTTCCACCAGAGAAATGTTGCCGTCGATGCCAAAATAAGCTCGATGTACATCCCCCCTGCACCAATCATCATCCGCTTCCATTTACTCGGCAACATCCAACTGTCTGACACGTCACAGTACAGACACGGCGTAAAGACCAGCAGCATGAATCCCATCTCATGGCACTCACCGCCGTAATACTTACAGGAAAGACCATGACCAAATTCATGAATCACCTTGGTGATTCCAAGTGCTGCTGCCAAATAAAACCAGTTACCACTTGCAAAGAACTGATGAAACTCAGGAAGCTTTGAGCGAAATGTTTCAAAATTCACAAGCACGAGCATGAGTGCTGTGAATATGTACGCAACAGCAACCATGAGTGCCGGAGATGAGTAGAGCCAGCCGAACCACGGGTTGAGTTTGTTGAGAATCCAGTCTGGGTCAATGCCACGAAAACGCAGGCACATAATGCTCCGCAGCCAGTTTTTCCATTCCGACCACACGCGTTGCCGTCGCCGTTCATTGAGTTGTGGCCCCTGACCAGCCCGATCACC
>JADHSL010000098.1 GCA_016776925.1 Pirellulales bacterium
CCACCTGAACCAAAAATAAGGCGATACTGTGGATCAAGTTTGACCATCTCCACTTCGTTATTGAGGTCATAGCCGCACGCAGAAAAAATATCCGACAAAACACGCGGGTAGAGAAAAAATGTCGGTCCAAGATCGAAGCGGAAGCCTGTCCCGCTTTCCAGCGAACTGGTGCGGCCTCCCGGCGTCTCAAGCCTTTCGAGAATTCGAACTTGTAGTCCAGCCCGTGCCAACAACATTGCAGAAGCAAGACCGCCAGGCCCGGCACCAACGATCGTGACTGTTCGTGTCATATATTATTTAGATCTCAATGAGTCGTTTTCACCGTCTGCCCCGCATTTTGGGGCATGTGCATACCTGCCCCACTATAGATCGCTTGTGGGGACGGTCAAGAATCTCAGCACTGCAAATTGATAAAGTTCAGTTTGCCAAGGAATGAACCTTAATATGCCGGATAAACAACAGCTCGTGCTGGACGATAGCGGCCAAAAAGCCCTCTACGATAGTACGGAGCCACGTATGCAGTTGGGGCGTAGAAAGTCGTCGTGGGTGCGTAATAGGCAGCCGGTGGGGCATAATATGCCGTTGTCGGTGTGTAGTATGCAGTGGTCGCAGTTGGAGCGTAATATGAAGTTGTTGCGGGAGCATAGTAGCTCGTTACTCCGACGGAACTTGCTGGAACTGCTGCTGCAACTGGAGGCGAATAGGCAGTCACGGCCGAATATGTGCCTGACGGCGTATATCTTGCAACGTAGGGGGTCGGTTGGGCAATAACCGGCGAATAATAGACAACCTGCTGTGCGTATCCCGAAGCAGCAGAGACCAAACTCGCCACAAAACCTACGAGTATGAGCGGAAGTCGTCGCATGAGCATGTGATAGAGGGGCTGAGAATGTGACATCTGGGGCGGCTCCGAATACGAGATCGAGTGACTTTTGATTGCCTTAAGAATACGCTAGAGGTTGCTAGGTTCGCAAACGGGCGGTAAAGTTCCCGCTGTCGTTTAGGTTTAACCCGTTTTTGCCCGCCGTCAATCACTTCGTCGAAAAGCTAATAATCAGCGTGCTTGCGGCCAATTTGAACACTTGCGTACTGCCTGAAGGTGGGGTTCTGACGTGAAAAAATCCCCATCCGAACACCAGACGTCTGATTCGACATCTGGTTTTGTATCCCTTCTGGCCGTTCGGTCGCTCACCGTGCTGAACGACAATATGGCCCGATGGATTGTCATAGGGCTGGGAAAACGAGCTGCGGCATCAGTTGGTACGGCTCCTGCGGCTGTGTTGGCAGTCGGAACGGCAGTGTATGTCGTACCATTTGTGCTCTTCGCCTGGCTTGCTGGTTGGCTTGCAGACCGATACTCGAAGCGATCAGTCGTGATCAGTTGGAAGTTTGCCGAGATTCTTATCGGCATTGTTGCGGCACTTGCCATTGCATGGGGTGCTGGGTCTGGTGTTGTGCTCGGAGGAATTCCTCTTGGGCTTTGGCTGCTACTTGGAGTTGTTGGGCTCTTTGGTCTGCAGACGACGTTACTGAATCCAAGCCTGCTTGGAACAATTCCTGAGACCGTGCCTGCGGCAAAACTTTCTCCAGCAAATGGGATTTTTGCGCTTGTCTCACTTGCTGCCACGCTTGTGGGTATGGCGGCTGGTAATTGGTTGGCTGATATCACCTGGCTTACTCCGCAACCAGATGCAGATCGTCCCCTTCCTCTTTGGATGATGGATCTTCCATTCGCATACGCTTTACCAGCCGCAATTGGACTATTTTCAATAGCCTCAGCTGGCTGGCTACTGTCTCTGCGGCTTCCAAACGTTCCGGCTGCAGATTCGAATGCGGTATTCCCACGAAATGGAATAACAAAAACCGTAGAAGACCTCCGTGCTCTTTGTGGCTCACGCCGGCTTATTGGTGCGGCGGCGGGGATTGTTTTCTTTTGGGGAATCGCTGCAGTCGCCCAGTTAAATGTTGATCAATATGCTTTTGAATCCGGAGCGACCACCCAGGGTCAAGTGACCCCTCTTCTCCTTGCACTTGTGATTGGCATAGGAGGAGGCAGCCTCCTTGCGGGTCGGCTTTCCGGCCAAGGAGCCGATGAAAATTCCCAAGTGAATCTTGGCATCGTGCCGGTTGGCGGAATGATTATGGCGACAGCCTGCCTTGCCCTTTCCTTCTCCGGCCAAGAAATCTTCCAGCCAGACAAGTCCCTCTCGATTGGTCTGATAACAGCTGCCTGGTGGCTTTTCCTCCTTGGAGTTGGAGCTGGAATGTTTGATGTTCCACTTGAGGCTTATCTCCAGGAACAAAGCCCACCAGATCGTTTGGGGGCAACGTTGGCGTCCACAAATCTGTTGGTATTCACCGGCATGCTGGCTTCATCTCTGGGGTACTACGTTTTGCGGATGCCCGTGGGCGCTGAGGAACTCGCGAAGCCACTGTTTTCAGCGCGTGGTGTTTTTCTGATCTTTTCGCTACTCGCGGGTATCGCAACGGTTGCTGCAATTGTTTCTGCGCCCCGCTCTTCTCTACGATTGTTTGTGGATTGGACGGTTCGGCTCGTGTATCGGTTTCGCATTCAGGGGGCTGAGAGTCTTCCAGCATCTGGACCAGCTGTCATCGTCGGAAATCATATCTCGTGGCTCGATGGTTTCTTGGTTGTCCTCGCAGCTCGAAGGCCAGTGAGAATGGTTGTCTATGGCCCAAACATTCAAGGTCGGTTTCTGAAACGACTGGCTGCACAGTGGCAATTTATTCTTTTTGATCCGCATCCAAAATCAATTGCCCGCGCGCTGAAAGAGATTGAAAGTGGTCTCGCGAATGGAGATTTTATCGGAATCTTCTGCGAGGGCGGCATATCCAGGACGGGGCAGGTACTTGGCTTCAAGCGAGGGCTTGAACGAATTCTCAATCGCGTTGATGCCCCTGCTGTACCATTGGCTATCGATGGTCTTTGGGGCAGTATCTTTTCATTTTCTGGTGGCAGGTTTTTCTTTAAAGTGCCGTGGCCATTGCGGCGAAGAATCACCATGCGATTTGGGCCACTCGTTCCTAGTGGGAAGAGTCCTACAGTTATCCGTCTCGCGCTTCAGGAAACAGCAGCTCGAGCGGTGTTCGGCAGATTTCACCACAATCCAAAGTGTGATGTTACTTATGCGGCCTTTGCGGAAGCATTAAGCGGGTGTTGTGTTCTAAGACGATTTGATCGTCTGCTTGTGACGCTTCAGAAAGATGATCCGCTGCATGACGTATTCGCTGACGCCCATTCTCATCAACTATCCGTGTCGGTTGAAGCCTGCCAGGAAGCAGTGTCTGCTGATGAGTTCGTGCGTCTGTTTCAGCGACGTCGAGTAACAGTATGGATCGCCCGGCACCAACAACTCCATGAAATTCTTGCTTTCGCCCGCGGAGAACCGCCGAAACTCATGGCGTTTCCTGAGGTGATCATCGTGCCTGTTCGGTCAGCAGCTGAATTTGAGCATGTCGCGAAGACACTCTCAGCGTTTGAGACAATGTTTGGTGTCACGCCTGTTGTTGCCTTTGCTCCGCCTGGGTGTGGTCTTCTTGCTATGAGTACGCCGCCATCGCGGTCGGTGAGCAAGGAAAACACATATGCCTGTGATTCGGTTGGGAGAGTTGTCAACGGAGCTGTTGTGTGGCCGCGCGCATCGCTAAGAGGGCCAGCGGGGTTTGGGCCCTTGACTGATGAGGATTCTCAGCCCGATGAACACAGGAGCTTGGTTGTATCGGCAATGAGTCAAGGATCTGATGGGATTGGCTGGAACGTGCTCGATGAGCAGTTCGATGTCGATGACAACGGGTTCTTGAGACTCCGCTTGGACGACAAGGAATAACGGTGTATTGTTGTGAGAAGAAACTGCACCCCTAGCTCAATTGGATAGAGCATCGGTCTACGAAACCGAAGGTTACTGGTTCGAATCCAGTGGGGTGTACTTAACTTGATGAAGGTCTTCGGAGCCCACTCCGTCAGAACGCCTCATTTTGAGCAATTTAGCCCGGAGAATGAGTGCCGAAGGCCCATCTGCCGTTAGGTGTTGCGGCTCGGTGACGCTGAAAAATCTATGCAGTAGTCCGCCGTCGCGATTCGGCTATTCTGTAGCAGTCGAGGACCAGACATAGATCGGGTCCAACTGTTTCATTCAGCCTTTCCCTCCTTTCGAGGATTGTTGTGTCGAGTAACTGTGTTCTAGACATTCCCCTGCCGGTAGCAGCCGAAGGCAATGACCCAACCCGGAGTCCGGCCACGAAGCAACGGTATCCGACGAAAGCCGAAGTGCTCGCCGCCATCCCAGAGGAATGCTTTGATCGCAATCTGATCAAGTCGTCACTCTATCTATTTGTGTCTCTGGCGATGACGATCGGTAGTGGAGTCCTTGCCTATCTGTTTATTCCGCTCACCTGGTCCTGGCTTCCCGCATGGATTGGCTACGCTATCGTGGCCGGTACTGCGGGCACCGGTTGCTGGGTCGTCGCGCACGAGTGTGGTCATCGGGCATTTACGAAACACAACTGGCTTCAGGACATGATTGGTTACTGTCTACACAGCATCTTGCTCGTGCCGTACTTCTCGTGGCAACGTAGTCACTCGGTGCACCATGCCCGCACCAATCACCTCGACAGTGGTGAAACACATGTGCCTCACCGCGACACGACACCTAGCGGTGCAGCCCGCCTGTGGTGGCATGAAACAATCGGTGACGAAGCTTTTGCCATTGTTTTGATTCTGATCAACACTGTGGCTGGATGGCCTCTCTATCTGTTGACTGGTGCGTCAGGTGGCCCTGCCCGAGGAACAACAAATCACTTCTGGCCTGCCTGGCCATTCTCTGCCGCACTCTTTCCTGGAGGATGGTCTCGTAAAGTCTGGCTGTCTGATATTGGCGTTCTTGTTGCGATTGGCCTGCTTGGCTGGTGGACGTATTCCTCAGGGTTTCTCCCGGTGCTCGCTCTTTACCTTGGACCCTACCTGGTGGTGAACTTTTGGCTCGTCTTATACACCTGGCTCCAGCATACCGACGTAGACATTCCGCACTTTGATAACGAGGAGTGGACGTGGGTTAAAGGAGCCTTTATGACGGTTGACCGGCCATACGGTTTCATTCTTGATTTTCTGCACCATCGCATTGGCAGTACACACGTCGCGCATCACATGGATGCTCGAATCCCGCATTACAACGCGGTGAAAGCAACGCGTGCTCTAAAGGAAAACTTTCCAGACCTCTATCGGTTCGATCCAACGCCGGTGCCGAAAGCACTCTGGCGAGTGGCGACGCGTTGTCATGTTGTGTCGAAGAGTGAAGAGGGATGGACATACTCTGCATAAAAGCCCGTCTGTCCTTTGTGAGATTCTCCCGTCCTATGCTTCACGCACCCCATTTCAAGAATCCTGACGATGAATTGCATAGTCTTGATGGTGGCAACTTCCCAATCGAATCTGGGCTCTTTAGTGAAGAGTAGTAAGGCCATTTGATTCGGTTTGAGTCAAGTGACAGCTGATATACACGATGAACTGGCGCGCAGTCGATAGACTAAAAGTATGAAACGGCACGTGGCATTGATCATTGAGACCTCGAGTATTTACGGCCGTGATCTTCTTGCAGGGATCGTGCGGTACATGAGGATGCATGATCGCTGGTCTGTTTTTTTGGAGCAACGAGACTTGTTCAAGCAGCCTCCATCGTGGCTGAACGATTGGCAAGGTGATGGAATCATCTCTCGCGCGACGACTTCTCGCTTGCTCGATGCCATCTCGAATACAGGCGTGCCGTTTGTTGAGTTGACCGATCGAAAAGTTGATATCGACTTGCCTCAGGTTCGGTCCGATGATGCAGCGATTGGACGGATGGGTGCGGAGCATTTACTTGAACGAGGGTTTGAGCGTTTTGGTTTCTGTGGATTCAAGGGTGAGGCGTGGTCGAAGCGTCGTGAAGATGCATTCGTCGGAATGATCCACAGGAAAACATCAGGAGCATGTTCGCTTTATAATTCTGCATGGCAGGGTCGGGCTGCACGAAACTGGGAAGATGAGCAGCAGTGCATCATGGATTGGCTGCGTACGCTGACGCCTCCTTTTGCGGTTATGGCGTGCAACGACATTCGTGGACAGCAGGTGATCGACGCTTGCTCGGAACTTGATCTGGCCGTTCCCGAGCAGGTTGTGGTCGTGGGAGTCGACAATGACGAACTGCTTTGCCGCGTTTGTTCGCCGCCGCTATCAAGTGTGATTCCGAATGCCCAGACTGTCGGGTTTCGCGCGGCAGAAGTATTAGCAAGGCTGATGGATGGTGAGTCACCGTCATCGGAAGTTCAATTGATAGAGCCGCTTGGTGTGGCGACTCGCCAATCGACCGATGTGGTAGCGATCGATGATCGCGAGATTGCAGCGGCGCTACGGTATATCCGGGAACACGCATGCCGCGGGCTCACGGTTGAAGAGGTGGTTCGTAACAATTCAGTTTCTCGCAGTACGCTTGAGCGACAGGTGCGAAAATATCTTGGACGTACGCCGCAAGCAGAGATTCGGTTCGTTCAGATCAAGCGTGTGCGGGAGTTGTTGATCTCCACGGACCTCTCTGCTGAACAAATCGCCGCGCTGTGCGGATTTGAGCATCCGGAGTACTTGCACGTTGTTTTTAAACGTGTGACAGGCATGACGATCGGAACGTTTCGCAAGCAGGCCAAGCCTTAGCTGGCTTTGGCGAGAGTTTTGGCATGGCCGTTGCCGAGTGTTTTGATCGATCGAATTGCTATCAAGAGATGTGATAATATAGCTCAGTTGCAAGACGGCCGGTCTCATTGACGGCTGGTCTGAACTGTGGATCATGGTTCTTGTTGCGTTGTATATGTTTGTAGTCAGTTTTTCAGACGAGTGACAGTTCGTTGACAGATCTATCCCATCCAGCTTCGTTGCCCGCCGCTGATCAGTTCATGGAGTTGCGCCAGCGTGTGGAAAATGAATACCAATCTAGATTCGGTCGCGTGCCATCTGTCGTGGCTGCGGCTCCCGGCCGTGTTAATCTGATTGGCGAGCACATCGACTACAACAATGGCTTCGTTCTTCCGATGGCAATTGAGCGATATGTGATAATTGCGGCGGCTCCATGTTCTGATCCATCGCACGAGCATGCGATTTTCTACAGTAGCGATCTGCAGGAAAGCACTGACATTCCAATCGGTGCGTCTTTCGGGCCGACGTGTTCTGGATGGGGACGTTACGTTGAGGGTGTTGTTGCCGGTTTTGTGTCAAGGGGTTGCGATGTCCCGCCATTGGAAGCGGTAATCGGTTCCAGTGTTCCAAGCGGTGGTGGATTGTCTAGCAGTGCAGCTTTGGAAGTGGCGACGGCGACCATGCTCGAGGGCATCACGGATCACCAGATAGAGCCATTGGAAAAAGCGATTCTTTGTCAGCATGCCGAGCATGCTTTTGCTGGCATGCCTTGCGGAATCATGGATCAGTTTTCCAGTGTCTTCGGTATGCCTGGTGAGCTCATGCTGCTCGATTGCATGAGTCAGGAAATACAAGTGGTTCCGTTTCGAGAGGAAGACGTCTCGGTTCTGATCACCAACAGCAACATCAAGCATGAGTTGACAGGCGGTGAGTACGCGGAACGAAGACGTCAGTGCGAGTCGGCGTTAGAAAAACTGGATTTGTTGTCTTGGCGGGACGTCAGGTTGGCGGACCTCGAAGCGGCATGTGATCGGCTGAATGATGACGAACTAGCATGCGGACGCCACGTCGTAACCGAAATCGCCAGAACTTTAGATGCAGCAAAAGCCTTTTCAAACGGTCAGTGGGCGTTAGTCGGCGAGTTGATGTACTCCAGTCACGAATCTCTACAAAAGGACTTTCGAGTCAGTTGTGATGAACTCGATGCATTAGTCCGAATCACTCGTGAGATAGGCTCTGAGGGTGGTGTCTATGGTTCACGAATGACGGGTGGTGGTTTCGGTGGCTGTATCGTCACATTAGTTCATTCGGACTGTGCAAGCGCAGTGCGCGAAAGGATTCTGACTCAGTACGAAAATGAAACTGGGGTCCAAGGAAGTTCCTTTGCAAGTCGCCCGGCCCTCGGTGCTCATCTGATTAAAAGAAATGGCAATGACAACTGAACATCCACACAGGCGATTGAACTCGCTCACCGGAAATTGGGTGTTGGCGTCTCCGCATCGCATTCAGTGTGACCTGACTCCCGAGCAAGCTGCCGTCCGGCAGCGAAACCTGTTAAATGCCCACTATCTCCGATCGGAGTGCGATCAATGAAAGTGCTGGTAACAGGCGGGGCGGGTTACATCGGAAGCGTGACCGTTGAGCAGCTCGTTGAGGCCGGGAACCAGGTCGCTGTCTTTGACAATCTCTCGCAAGGTCATCGTGCGGCGGTCCACGAAGATGCAGAGTTTATCGTTGGGGACTTGGCGAACCGTGATGATGTTGACAGTGCAATCACTGAATTTCGCCCTGACGCGGTGATGCACTTCGCAGCGAAGTCGTTGGTAGGCGAGTCGATGCAGTTCCCGTTTCTTTACTTGGGTGACAACGTTCGTAATGGACTGAACTTGCTTGAGAGTGTTGTTGAGTACGGCATTCAGAAATTCATCCTGTCGTCAACGGCGAATCTGTTTGACGACCCCGAGACAATTCCTATTGACGAAAAAGAGCGCATCATTCCGGGAAGTCCCTACGGCGAGTCCAAGCACATTCTCGAACGGATGCTTTACTGGCTTGATCGTACTGGCAAACTGCGGTTCGCTGCACTGCGGTATTTTAATGCAGCAGGTGCGACGAAATATCGGGGTGAAGATCACAATCCGGAAACACACTTGATTCCCTTAGTGCTGCAGGTTGCATTGGGGCAGCGGAAGGAGATTAAAGTTTTCGGTAACGACTACGAGACTCCCGATGGGACATGTATACGCGACTATATCCACGTGGCAGACCTCGCTCAGGCACACAGGTTGGCATTGCACGCGATTGACCACACGTCACACGTTTATAATCTTGGGAATGGGCTTGGTTTCAGCGTTCAGCAGGTGCTCGATGCGGCGAGGGAAATTACGGGGCATGCTATTCCAAGTGAAGTTGTTGGGAGGCGGCCGGGAGATGTCGCGACACTGGTCGCAGCGAGTGACAACGTGCGAGCTGACCTTGCTTGGAAACCCGAACACCCGGAGATTT
>JADHSL010000099.1 GCA_016776925.1 Pirellulales bacterium
ATAAGGTTAGCGGAGCCTATCGTCTCAATACGAAGTACCCACGTGAAAGTATGGATCTCACGAAAAATACTTGGCACGACGTCACGATTCAGTTTTCTGGGGAAGTCGTCACCATTACCCTAGATGAGAAGAAGTGGAAGAAAACACTGAAGCATGCATGTTTTGATCAGGAGAAACGAAAAATTTTATGGATGCAGAGCGGTGGAGAAAAAGGAATAGAGCTTGACGATATTCATGTGACTCAAACCATGGCAGAAAATGAGCTGAAGGGAGCATCACCACTCAGCAGAGAGTGATAAGCCGTAGTCGACAAATGCAAGTAAAATTTTCATTTCATAACAGAGAAGGATTCAAGTCATCATGAGGAAGCGGGTTCGTCTTGTAAGAAAATGGAGTAGTGCACTCGCTGCTCTTGCAATTTGTGTTCCCGCTGCCTTTTCAGTTGCGAGTGAAAAACCAAACGTGTTGCTCATTCTTGCAGACGATCTTGGATATGGAGATGTTGGGTGCTATGGATGTCCTGATACCAGAACTCCTCACATGGATAAGCTGGCACATGACGGAGTTCGCTGCACCGACGGGTACGCAGCCTTTCCGGTCTGTTCACCGTCACGAGCAGCACTTCTTACAGGCCGATATCCGGCGAGATTTGGTCCAACATATGAGGACTATTTCGGTGGTGGTGTTCCAGAGCTTGATCCGGTAAAGCATCTGACAATTGGCCAGATGATGAAAGACGCAGGCTATGAAACGGCATGCTTTGGAAAATGGAATGTGTCAAATCTGAACCGCCGGCGCGCGAATGACTTTGGTTTTGACCATTGGGTTGGTCTGCACCTCAATCATGACTATTACACCCATAAGTTACTGCGAACCGGCGAGCATGATCTTTACAAAGATGGTGAGCCTTTCGATCGTGAGGGTGTCTGGTCGGATACTATTTTTGCGGATGAAGCGATTCACTTTATAAAAAATAAAAAGAAGAAGCCGTTTTTTGTCTACCTTGCATTTCAGGCGCCGCACAGTCCGTATCAGGATCCTAATACGGCCATGGATCCACCAGGGGGTAAGGAACGCAAAACACTCATCAAGATGGTCGAGAGGCTTGATCTCGAGATTGGACGAGTTCTTAGTGCCCTTGATAAGGAAAATCTTAATGACAACACGCTTGTTATTTTGACGAGTGACAATGGTGGTGCGCAGGGTGTTTCGCGAAACTTTCCATTGAGTGGTGCAAAGCAGATGCTGCTAGAAGGTGGTATTCGTGTGCCCTTAATTCTTCGTTGGCCAAATGTGCTTTCAGCAGGTAAGGAATCAGCAATACCGTTTTCAGCAATGGATCTTACTACGACGATTGCGGCAGCCGGCGGTGTGATTCCGCCCGAGGACAAGCCTTTTGATGGAATCGATATGCTGCCTGTACTTCTCGGGGAGACGCAGGTTTCTCAATCGCGTCCACTTTTCTTTCGGCGGCGAGATATAACGTTTCGCCAGAATCTCAACAGTATTCGTCAGTCTGCCGTTCGGCAGGGAAAGTGGAAGTATCTGCGCAACTACAAGAAAAATGATAATGAAAAATACACAGCGACATTGATAGATTTAGGGAAAGATGTTGCCGAGGAGCATGATGTTTCCAAAGCCAACCCGGGGCGGTTTCAGGAAATGAGCGAGCTCTATGAAGGCTGGGAGGCTGAAGTCGCGAAGACAGCAGTTCCCTTTCCGGTTGTTTCTGGAGAATGAAGAAAGAGTAAAAGGCACTCGTGTTTAACCGGTCGATTGTTTTAAATTTTGTTTTGAGTATTTGTGCGGTGGCGGGAAATGCCGTTGCTGAAGTTATTGTTCCAACAGAGGAGCAAACCGTCCTGTTGCGTGGTTCTACCGAAGACCGCCACCGTATTCGTACTGTTGCCGGATCAGTTGATGCGACAGGTCATGGTCCAATCACGTACTACACAGTTCCCTTCCAGAGAGGAACATTTTCTCTTTCGTGGAAAAGTAGCAATGAAGACCGTGTAGCCTTTGTCTTTGACGGGAAAGCCAATGGGAAAGCGACCCATGTTCTCAAGGTGTATATAAATGGTTCGCCAAGCACGAAGAAATTAGAGCGAGACACGTTGACCCTTGTTACGTATGATGGAAGTAGTAAGGAAACAAAAAAGGCAACTGTTAAAAAGTTTGTCCATCATGCGAGCGGCAATCAGTGGCATCAGTTGATGGTGACATTTGATGGGTCTGAGGCAACAGTTGTTGTCGATAAGAAATCATTTGTTGTGGCAAGCAAGCGTTTTCGTGAGTCAATTGAAAAATGTGGCGTGACTCATTTTTCAGGGGTATTAGAGACCCGAGATGTACAAGTCAGGAAATTCAATGAGAACGAAGAAGATCAGAGCGACCTCTTCAGTTTTAACTAGTTTGGAAGGTGTTCAATTGGTCAGGAAATCTGTAGTTGCTGGTGTGTTTTTCTTGTGTGCTGCCGTTGCTCAAGCAGCGGAGTTCGAGTCACTCTTTAACGGCAAGGATTTGTCTGGGTGGGCTGGGAAAGAGGGGCTCTGGTCAGTGCAGGATGGTGCCATTGTGGGTCAGACCACAAAAGAGCACCCGGTGGACGCGAACACGTTTCTCATCTGGCAGGGTGGAGAGCCAGGTGACTTTGTGCTCAAACTGAAAGTTCGTTTCACGGGCAACAATACTGGTGTGCAATATCGTAGTGAGGTTTTTGGTGAGCCTGAAGAGTTTGCGGCAAAAGGATATCAGGCGGATCTGCACCCCAAGCCTGAGTTCTACGGCATGCTGTACGCCGAGAAATGGCGAGGTATCGTTGCGAAACGATTCCAGAAGGTTGTTGTCGGTGATGACGGCAAACCAGAAGTCGTGGGCGAGGTGGGTGACACGAATCAAAAGCTTGTTGATAGCGAGTGGAATGAGTTGACGATTACTGCCGTTGGCGACCGACAGATCCATCAGGTAAACGGCATCACAACCATGGACCTTACGGACAATCATCCTGAAGCGAAAAGGAAAGGAATCATCGCACTTCAGCTCCACAAGGGGCCGCCAATGAAAGCCGAGTTTAAAGATATTCAGCTCAAACGTTTGAATCGCAAGGAAGGGAAGGCGGCCGTCAAGGCGTTGGCAGGCGGTTTGAAAAATGATTCAGAACGAGTCGCTGGAAAAAGGGAGTTTGGTCCAGAGAATCGCGCGACGCCAGTCTCTCGCATTAAGGCGGCAAAAGGTTTTAAAGTAGAATTGCTCTATTCAGTGCCTGCTGAGAAGCAGGGCTCATGGGTCAATCTTTGTACAGATAATAAAGGGCGTCTCTTGGTGAGTGATCAGTTTGGTGGACTGTATCGGATCATACCTCCAAAACCGGGGAAGACGCTGAGTGTTGATGATGTGCAACCAGTGCCAGCTGATATTCGAGCCGTTAATGGAATGGTCTGGGCGCACGATGCGCTCTATGTTGGTGTCAACGATTACGAGAGAAAAATTCCATCCGGCCTCTACCGCCTTACGGACAGTGATGGTGACGACCAGCTTGATAAGGTTGAGTGCCTGAGGGAAATGGAAGCCCGCGGAGATCATGGGATTCATGCGGTTGTTCCTAGCCCGGATGGTGAGTCTTTGTTTCTCATAACAGGTAACAACACGACTCCGACTGAGCTTTCAGAAGTATCACAGGTTCCGCAAGTCTGGGGTGAAGATCATCTGCTGCCGAGTATGCCTGATGGGAAAGGTCACAATAGAGGGAGGCTTGCCCCCGGTGGAATCATTTACAAAGTAGACCCCGAAGGAAAAACGTTTGAGGCCTATGCCAATGGCTTCCGGAATATCTTTGATGCAGCGTTCAATCATGACGGTGAGTTATTTACGTATGACGCAGACATGGAATATGACTTCAATGCACCGTGGTATCGTCCAACCCGAATCAACCATGTGACTAGTGGGGCAGAGTTCGGATGGCGTAACGGGGCTGGCAAGCGGCCCCCGTTCTATGTAGACAATCTTCCGGCAATTCTCGATATCGGGCCAGGTTCACCCACGGGTGTGACCTTTGGGTATGGCGCAAAGTTTCCAGCACAATACCAAAACGCACTCTATGCCCTCGATTGGAGTTGGGGCAAACTGTACGCAATTCATATGAAGCCCGAAGGGTCTTCATATACGGCAACCAAAGAAGAGTTTGTCACCGGTGCACCACTGCCAATTACCGATGCGATCATTCATCCAGATGATGGTGCCATGTATTTCACAATTGGCGGAAGAAAAGTTCAGTCTGGGCTGTATCGCGTGACTTATGTTGGTGATGAATCAACAGCTTCAGTTGTGCAAGATTCCACTGAAAATGTAGCAAGAACAACACGGCATCGGCTGGAAGCGTTTCATGGGAACAAAGACGCAAACGCTGTAAAAGTAGCGTGGCCATATCTTTCAGATCCTGATCGTTTTATTCAGGCGGCCGCACGAACCGCAATTGAGCATCAACCCGTCGATGAGTGGGCGGATAAGGCTTTTGCTGAGTCAGATCCCAAGAAACAGATTGAGGCTCTTCTGGCACTTGCCCGCGTAACTGGTGTGTGCCCACAGCATCGAGATGATTCAACGCCGGCAGTCAATACGGAGATGCGTGATAAGCTTTTGGATTCAATGATCAAGATAGATCTCAATCGCCTTGATCAGACAGGCCAGCTTGCGTACCAGAGAACGCTTCAAGTTATTTTGAGTCGGTTTGGTCGTCCCGATGAACCGGTTGTTAATCAGCTCGTCTCAAAGATTGACTCACTCTTTCCTTCGGATTCGGCCGAAGTGAACTGGTTGTTGTGTGAGACTCTTGCGTGGCTTGAGTCACCGCATATTGCACAGAAAGCAATTGCCATGATTCAATCTGTTCCAACTCAAGAGGAGCAGATGCAGTATGCAAGATCGATTCGATTTCTCAAAAAAGGCTGGACGGATCAACTTAAAGAAGATTACTTCAATTGGTTCTTGAAGGCTGCAAATTATCGAGGTGGAGCGAGTTTTGCCAAGTTTGTGGAGTTCATTCGAGATGATGCCGTTGCATCGCTGACTGAGTCCGAAAAAGAATCACTTGCAGCAATTCTTGCCAAGAAGCCAGAAAAGAAGTCTGCGCTCGAAAACTTGGGTGAAGTGTTCAAAGGTCGGCCGTCCAAAGAATGGGAGCTTGAGGAGCTAGCTGTGGCGGCTCGATCAGCCATGCACGGTCGTGACTTTGTAAACGGACGGACTATGTTTGCAGCTGCTGGTTGTTATGCCTGTCACCGATTTCAGAACCAGGGCGGAATGACCGGCCCGGATCTTACAACTGCGGGCCGACGGTATTCAACACGTGACTTGCTTGACCAGGTCATTCATCCAAGCAAAGTAATCAACGACCAGTTTTCCGGAGTGACTGTTCTGACAAATGACGGCATTGTGCATAACGGTGTGATCGTGAATCTTGGTCAGAAGGGGGACGGAGGGAATATTGTCCTCAACACCGATCTGGCAGACCCAAATCAACGTGTGTCAATAAACAGAGATGAGATTGACGAGATGATGGTGTCGAAAACGTCACCAATGCCAGCTGGCCTGTTTAGCAGAATGACACAGGATGAAATTCTTGACTTGACGGCTTATCTCATCAGTGGCGGTGACTCAGAGCATGAATATTTTCAATAATAATCGAAACTTTTGTTCTTAAAAGCATTTGTAACTTTCACTGATTGCGAAGAAAACTCAGAAGTTTTTTTCTCTTATTTCAGATTTACATGTCCTGGAGTTGTGCTTTTTATGAACTAGAAAAATTACTTATTGATTTTTCATTAGGGTGTAACGTGTTAAATAATGGGTCTCTTTATTTCACGCATCAACCACTGAGACATCGATAAGGTTTTTGTTTTATCAGTGTGCCACGCCTTCGCTCGAATGTCTTTATTAATGCATAGTAGTGTCGAAAATAAACGCTCGAATATGTAAGGAATAAAGCAGGGGCCGCTTTTATCGGCCTGTTGGAGCAATAGCCTTTTTAGCTGGCGGTCAGGTTTATTCTCAATCAACTGATAAAGGGGCTCACAAAATTCGATATATCTACACCAGAATTCTGGAGTCCCAATCCAGTAATTACAAAACAGAGTTTTTTGTGGATCCATCGTGAGTGTTTTGATGTTGATCTCGTACCCAACTTCGTCAAAAAGAGTCTGCGTTAGGGAAATAAGTCCCGGGTGAGAACTTTCTCCATGTTCCCAAAGGTTCTTTGACCTAGACCTCCTGAGTTGTTTCAAGAACGGATTTGTGAAATAGACATCATAGCCAGGATTGGCTTGAATCCATTCAAGAACTTGACTACCAAGGACGCCGGTTTTTTCTTTGAATTTCCAGGATAGGAAACCAGTAAGGCCTGTATTACATGTTCCTTTGAAATATTCCTTTCGAAAAATAGCGTACTCACACCATTCTGGTTTAAGGTTGCTAGTGTTGTCGTAAGGAGCGAAAGAGTCGTCGAGGTTGTCAACCTGCGAAGGAAGATAGAATATCTGGAAGATTTGTATTTTCACGACCCCGCCACGCTTATTGCAAGAAAAACTGTGTGACAAATTTTAGAATTTACTTTCGAGGATAATTGCGACACCAAATGGTAGATTAAAGTCTTATTCCAAGTTCTAAATAGATAAGACTATGCTTTGACGGGTAAACATGCGTTCTAGCCGATCAATTTTATCAAAAATCCATTTAGCTGCTGATTCATAATGTGCTTGCAGGTTGTTTACTTGGCTTAGATTTAAGATTTGTTTCTGACTAGCATTCACGCAGCCTCTTGGGAGGTTAAAGCCGTGGGTTGATCGAGATTCAGTAACGGACAAGAAGATAGAAGATTTGAAATGATTCTGTCGACAGCACGATTATCTACAGCGTAATCTGAATGTATGTTGGCAAGATCATGCTCAGTGAGAGCAAACAGATCTTCCAGTGTAAGAGTACGAGGAGCTAGGTTAAAAGCTGAGTAATAATCTAGAAACTCGTAGTCGCCACCCGTGATTCGGTCCGACACTTTTGTGCGAATATTGGGAATGCCAAGTGAATCAGCAGCAGTCAGCCCGTGCATAGCACTAGAAATAATTACATCGCACTGCTGCAGATCAGCTAAAAAAGACGTTGGTTTTTGTTCAACACAAATCAGCTTTGAAGGCTTAAACCTCTTTTGCAAGAGACTGAAAATCGGCTCTTTTTTGTCTACATAGTGAGGTATAAGGCCCAGTTGATATTTTTTACGAACCGTTTTTTTCGGGACGAGTAGTTTCGCAAGTAGGCCAGGATCCCCAATGGCTGCCTTGCTGATATCCAGCCCCATTTCTCTCAATCGCTCCAGTGTAAGGAGGCCTCGAACCGCATTAAGTTGAAGCGGTCTTATGAATCTTCCGGTTATATCCTCTTTTAGGTGCGGGTGCTGTCCTTCGCTAGCAATAAAACCAGTGCCCCATACCGACAATGGTTTTCCAAAGCTACGGGGTGAAGATTTTCGCTGGAGGAATTGTTCAAGCGGGCTCCCAATGCCTACGTGCGTTGCTTCCTCAGTGGATGCACATCGAACTGGCTGCCCGGTTAAACACATCACGAGATCAATAGTCAGCTGATCTCCGAAGTTATGTTGTTTCTTTGGATTGCAGTAGTATAGTGAAATCGGTTTTTTTGAAGGATATGATTTAGCTTTATTAAGTAGGGGGATTCGTTTCTTAATGCTTCTGATATTTTTGCTTAGCCGCTTGGATGCCATTGTTTGACATTCTTTGTCATGAGGAAGAAGGTCATTGAGAGAATGAATTCCCTGCTCCCAATACAGGTTCTTATGGCGTTTAAAAATGAGCTCGTGGAGTTCACGAACTTGTGTTACGGCAGTTGTGGTTCGGCTAACACCATGCTGACGGTAGCAGAAAAGAGAGCGATTTATTCTGTGGAAACGCTGCCCTGATTCAATAAGCGAGAGCCAGAAGTCCCAGTCTTCAACACCAGCCTTCATTTCGGAAGAATATCCAGAAACGCTAGCCCATGCTGATTTTCGGAAGAGCGCTGTGTTTACGACTGCATTGCATTGAAGCATTTTTCGAAGTGAAAATTCTGGCAGTTTAAATGGGCCTTTACGGTCACCAAAAAACTCTACCTTCGAGTAGACGACGTCTGCAATGTCTTTATCGATTACATCAATTGCAGCCGAGATAAAATCTGAGCGTATCATGTCGTCAGCATCGAGCGGAAGGATAAAAATACCACGGGCAGCCTGAATTGCTTTATTGCGAGAGGCGGATACACCTAAGTTGTTACTATTAATTATCTTTTTTGTATTTGGAAAGTTTTTTTGACGAACATACTCCCGAGTAAAATTATCCGTAGAGCAATCTTCAATCAGAACTATTTCAATGTCTTTAAAGCTTTGATTGATTACGGAATTGATTGCATCATCAACATACTGTCCTTGGTTAAAGCAAGGCATGATGACGGAAACTCGAGGTAAAATATGCATAAGTCACTATGCTCCAGCCAGCACATTGGTTTTTAGTCAATAAATGCTTTCGTACTTATCAAATGTCTTTTCTAGGTCTGGTTTTGAGGAAACTGATGTAATGCGGGTGATTCATTAAGGTGCCCCGAGACGAATATTCCGGTAGCCGCCACCGACCACTTTGGCAACCCACTCAGGGTGTTCTAGGTACCAAAGAACTGTTTTCGTGATGCCTTCTTGAAAACTTAGAGTTGGCCGCCAGCCCATTTCATTTTGAATTTTTTGGAAATCAATAGCGTAACGACGGTCATGGCCGGGGCGATCTTTAACGTAACTGATCAATGATTTGCATGGCGCATGGGGTAAGCCAGGCTGTAGTTCATCAACAGTACTACAGATTGAATGGACAACCTCTTTGTTATTCATCTCGCTGTCACCGCCAATGTTATAAACCTGCCCAATACTTCCGTGCTCGAGCACCGCACGAATAGCTCGACAGTGGTCGCTGACATAGAGCCAGTCACGCACTTGATTACCGTCACCATACAGAGGTAGAGGATCACCGTTCATGCAGTTTAAGATCATCAGCGGGATGAGTTTCTCAGGAAATTGAAACGGACCATAGTTGTTTGAGCAATTTGTTGTCAGCGTGGGAAGACCGTAAG
>JADHSL010000100.1 GCA_016776925.1 Pirellulales bacterium
CGATATGTCCCTGTTCAGGGCTCCCGATACCCATCAATACGAAGTTAAATGTTGAATGGAGTAATGGCGGATGGAGGTTAACTTGCACTCATGCTGACTGTGTGACGGCAAAACAGTCGCGGTACCAATTGGGCCCAGGAACAGGACCACAGCGGGTATGGACTGATGCGGCTGATTTGGAAATGGGAAATTGTCAGGGCAGAGATCACGACATCCTACGCCTGGGTATTGTAACGGTGCAGGAGATGGAACAGATGGCGACTGAATTGGCTACGCAGAAAGGATGGTATGCCACCAGAGAAGCAGCATTGACAGTGGGGCGGGACATGAACCAAGTGTTTCTACTCACCCCACTGCTTGCCCGTCAGTTTATCAACCAACTCGACACAGCAGACATCGCCGGATGGAGATTTCTGGACCATTTCTCGTATCTGAAGTTCATTGTCTACGAGGAGCGTGACTGCCAATGGGTAACTGGCATCTATGATAAGCACCAGCGAGTACTCTACATTGAAACGGCGATGGGAGAAGTGACTCATCGGCTATATTCCACCATGTGGAAATGGGTTACGCTCACCCGCCCGAACGACACCTCGGAGTGGAAATGCTTGGTGTCAGCTTCTGAGATATGCTCTTCGCCATGTAATGCAGCGATTTTCACGTGGGCCTCCCTCTGGTCGGAGAACCAAGAAGATCGACCGACGGGCGAAGAAGCCCACGTCTGGAGGTGGAGAGCATACTGCTACGCCGGATATGCTCTGGTGGCACCTATTCACACCGAGCGCTTACACTATGGAACGATGACGTGGCGCGAGATGAGGGCTGGGCGGAACCAGGCCGCCAAGAAACACAAGGCGGGAAAGTCCCAGAGCAAAATCCCCTGGCGCAGAGTCAATAAGGATCGGGCACCAGATATTCCTGGCGGCCTCGAGGGCGAAATCCCGGTCTTACCGTGTCCAGAGCATAAATTTGCACCCGCGGAGGGCGGGGAGTGGTGCCCGCATCGGCTCCCTCCGGCACGCTCCTCGAGAATACTAAGCCAGAATGTAGGCCCCGTTGGCTTGAAGAATACGATACCGACCATCCAGAGGAGCATTCGGGCACACCAACCAAGTGTAGTGCTATTGCAGGACTGCAGGGTCAAATCAGACGACCTCGGCACGATCGCAGAACTCCGTGCGGCGTTCCCTCAGTACTTGCTCTTTGTTCGGAGTGGGCACCATCAGGAGAAACGGCGACTGCGAGTAAGCACTCATGGACGCCCGCGCCACTACTGTTTCAGTGTCGTGACGTTAATCCACATGGGATGTGGCAAGGCGTCTGAATACCGGCCGGAAGAGACGGCGGCGTCCAAGCATTGTGGTAGATTACTCACGATATGTGTGGAACCGACGAACCAGCCACCGTTTGTGGTCACGAATGTCTATAACTACACTAGTGGTGAACGGCACTACCAACGGGATTTCATGCAACAGCTCACGGTACGTATGCGGGATGTCACAGACAAACCGCACATTCTAGCGGGAGACTTCAATGCCAGTCTTTTAGGAAGCTCCCGGCGGGGCTACACGTCGAACCCTAGATGTCAAGAGGCGGATCAGCTCTTTGTCGACTTTGTACTTAATCCGGACTTGTACGACAAATGGTGGACAGGGCGAATTACGGAGGGTGTTTGGACGCGACGTAACCCGTCCAAGGTTCAATGGGGTAGGATCGACGAAGTACTCATTCAGGGGTACAAAGCGTCACGCCTCGATGTCCGGGAGCGAGAGCTAGCAGGGTCTCATTACCAAATGCACACAGTGGATCACGGCGATAGCCGCCTAGACCACTTCACACTGATCGCTGACATCCCTATTTCTGTGCTGCCGAAATGCCGACACCGAATACCGAGGACACAAATCGAGATACCAGACGTGTCTGCATGGGAAGCGAATCAAGACGAGTGGAGAGAAGCGACTCTTAGGCATTATGTCCCACCTACCTCTTCGGACCCGTACGCGATTTTGGACGCATGGATTCGGGCGGCCTCCTTCCAAGCCCCAAAGAAGTCTCGTACTGTGGGTGGAAGTGTTCACCCTCGACCGCCGCACTGCTCTGCCAAGAGCCAGAAACTGAATAAGCAGATCAAACTTCTCGAGCGGGAATTGGACACTGCGCCGTCAGTGCAATCACCCTTACAGGTCACGTATTCTATGCGGAAAATACATGGATGGAAGGGTGATGATGACATAAAGCAAATTGATCTGCCGGTAGCTGCGTCACCGGATGCGTCGTGGATGAAATGGCGGACTGACCTGCAGAACGGAATCAAGGAGAGGAGACAGTGCCTGAAGCGCATACTCCGGCAAGAGCAGAAGGACCTGGTATCGGATATCCGCTCCCGATGCAGAGCGCGGATGGAGCGCCCACGAGAAAAAGAAATACAACGACTCCTTGGTAAAAGAACGGCGAAAGCCCCTTCGGACAACCGCTCATCTAAGATAAAACAGAAACGACACCCGGATAAGATTGGCGCCCGCCTGTCGGATGACAAATGGAAATCGTGGATAACTCTGGTAGCGGGTGCAGACCTGTGGTCGTGTGTCGAGCGCCTGCGAGCGCGCAGCCTCGATGAATCATGTGATGAACGTGTGCAATGCTGGCAAGGAAGGAATATGACGATAGAGGTGACTGTTGGATCGGCAACGGAGATGCAGCTAAGAGTCAGCCCTATGGACAAGATCACTGCCTTCATGGAATGTTGCCCGGCGATGAGTGCCGGGGAATACATTCAAGTATCAAGCTCGGAAGCCCAGAAATTGAAACATGACACGGACACGATGTGTCACGAAGAATGTTTCTTTGCCACAAATGCCTTGAGTGCGCAAACTTACTGCCCTTGCTGTAGCTCATCTCGCAAACCTGTCCCAGTGGCCAAAGTGATCAGCGGCGGCCAGCGTGAACTTCGCTATGTGTGCGAGTGTGGAACAATTCGGAGCTCCTTCCCGACGAAGCCTCTTAAGCAATGCCCTGTTCCGGACGACCTGCTCCGTGCGCACGGCTTCCAGTCCACAGAACCCATCTTAACGGCTTTCCTCGAAAGAGACGACTTCGACGCATGGCTGCGAAAAAGACCAGCCGGCACCTCCCCTGGAGAGGACACAATTTCGTATGAAATGTGGCAGGCGTCACCTGAACCCATGAAAGATGCTTTGTACCAAGCTGTTCTACAGGCGGTGACAAGTGGACATATTCCCCAGGCATGGGAAAGCTCTTTGGTTAAACTGCTAGTCAAACGGGAGGGCGAGGAACATATTCTGGAGAGTCTCCGTCCTATATGTCTGATGGCCACAGCAGCTAAACTTACCACGGGTATTTGGGCACACAGGATGTCGACAGCCTCTGAACAAGACGGCGTAAATGAGGGATCACAAGAGGGTTTCCGCCCTGACCGCTCAGCGAAGCGACAGGTTGCTCGGTTTCTCAGCTGTATCCAGTCTTGCAAGCAACGCCAGACCAAACTCATCGTGGCCTTTCTTGACTTTGAAAATTACTTCAACACCATTTCACTACCAGCACTCTTTCTGATACTCCGTAAACTTGGCATGCCAGAAGCCGATGTAAAGGCCTTGGAATGTTACTACGCTTCATCCTGTATGCAAATTGCCCACGCTGATGGGGCGAAATCAGCTCGTATCTCACTCGGACGAGGATTGCGTCAGGGGTGCCCACTCTCTCCTATTCTTGGCGGAATAGTGGTGAATGCGATGCTGCGATGGCTAGAACACCAAGGCGGCGGAATACAACACCCCAGTGGGGTGGAAACGAATGTCTTGGCTTTTGCAGATGACGCCACCCTCCTCACAGAACAAACTGATCACATGGCCAGACTAATGCAGTGTGTGCATGAGTTCTGTGAATGGGCGGGAGTTCAGATTAACATGGGGAAGTCGGAAGTGACAGGATATGACTTTCGCAGAAATCGCCCTATCACCACGCATGGCCTGAGAATAGGGGGACAGAGCCCCAAGCATATCTTGCCGAGCACTCCATTCAAGTATTTGGGTATCCGACTGAACATTTTGGGCGAGATGGCAGCAGAACGCGAATATGTCATCAGTAAGACGCGGGCTCTCAGCAGTATGCTCAAAGGACACCAATATCATCCGAGACAAATACACGTTGTTGTGCAAACGGCCATAGTACCGGTGTTCCGATACTCTGCCGCCCTTGCCCAATGGAATCTATCTGACCAGGAACGTTTGTGGCATGAATGGTGTAGGGCGTATAAGTATGCTTGGAAACTAAAACCTGCGACGTCACTGGGTTTCTTTCATACATCTGCTTGGGGTGGTTTGGATGCTGGGACTCCAGCGGAAATTTTGACCAAGGAGGTTGCGGGGCTGATGGAACAGTGCTACGCGGTTCAGAGCGACTTGGGTGATATGTTGAAGATGGACATGTGCCAGTTGGTCAGAAACATGGGCAGCTCCTCCGTAGAGGACCTACAACGAAGGCTCGCGGAGGTTTCGCCAATCCCTCCTCCTGACACTCTGTGCTATTCCTTCCTATCCACCATGGGCTCCAATGCGAGAGTGAGCTGGCCTTCGATCACAGTTGAGGACAGAGTCGACGACTGCCGATCCCGCTCTCGGGGGATATGTGCTGAGATCGCAGCCCCAGGTGTGTTAACCCTCCTCGATGACATGAAGGACACTCTCACTGAGAGGGAATGGGAGTTGGTCACTCGCCTCCTGTTCAGTGTGGCGTCTCTGGGATTTCATCGCTTAGCGTCGGTTCTGCAGGACGCAGTACTTCAACTCCCGGGAGTTGTGCAGCCAACCCAGGCGACGAATGCGGCATTGGGAAAGCTTGTAACACGCAAGGGACTGACATTGGAGTGGATAGGTCCAGAACAGCGAAACACGGCCCTCAAGGACTTGCTAGCCTGCATCCGCCCGGGGGATGTCGGGGCATCATTGATTGAGAGTCGCATTTGTGTCCGCCGTGGGAAAACACACAGCTGGGGGACGATCCGATCCTATTGTGAGGAATCACGAATGTATACCGCACATATGCAAGATCAGTCCGTAAGGGTCTTGGATCACAATCAGGTTACAACTCACTGGGTGCCGTCCATGTACCAGTCCACGTGGACCCGTAACGATCAGATGAGCATGGGAGCCTGCGTCAAGAAAATCCTTGGTAGCAAACGGACACGCCAAACATGCCAGCTCCGTACCCCTCATGCCACACTCCTTGCGAGTAAGCAATGGACGTCAGAGTCTGTATGGTTTCTCTGTACCATATCCTACGGCCTCCCGCAGTCAATAGATGCGATGCTTGCCCGGACCTGGAGTCTCGATGCTGATCGACAAGCTGCCCAAAAGTTGTGTGATGACCAAGTGGTATTCTGGGCACCCAAGGATGTATGGAATTGGCAGTCAACCTCCCACTCCAACAAGGCCGGATGGATAGTGCAGGCGTGTGGAATGATTGAGAGACCTCGAGGAATTGTCCTAGTAGTACGTAGCCTCCACCAAGATGAGCAGCATCGGGAAGGTGAAATATGGATGACTTCGGATGCGGGTCCGAGCTTACGGAGATTACATGCAGCTCACAAGCAACGGACGCAATCGCCTATGGTATACCTCTCGGCTGCGGAAGTGGGAGTTCTGGATGAGGGCGGATATGTGCCATGCACGGCACTCCGGCAATATCAACAGCAGCAACCAGTACTGGCAGCGCCAGAGGGTCCGGTCATCAGATACCCTCCTATCGTGCGAAGACCATACGCTCCCGATCTGGTAATCCCGCAAGTGAAATTCGGAATGGATATGACCGCTCTAAAACCGTGGGACATGTCTTTTGTGTGGAAAGGAGAGACGACACGAATCACTGTGCACCATGGCCAGGCATTTATAGGGTCCAAGCCGCGCAAGTCAGTCGGTAAATCTCTCAAATGCGGCGGTGCCCGTCGTGCTCGAATCCGTGGATCCTATCATATCGATGCGGGCCGCCTGGCCATACTCCGCAAATGGCATGGGCATGAAGATATGGTCTCGATTTGGAAATCCGAATGGGACCGACTTGGAGCCTGGGAGGAGGCAGGAGGTCGGACTCTACACTGGGCAATTACTACTAATCTGAGACAGCAATATACATTGAAGAACGCAGTGTATGTACATAGCCTGGCTACCGATCCATCATTTGATTGTCACCTGACTGAACACGACACGCCACGTGTGGGCAGAACGTATTTGCCTTTGTACGAGATGTCTCCGGAGCGAGCAGTTCAGCTATTGTGCAGATACGAACAACATGCCTGGGTGGCCATAGTGCGGGCGGATACTAAGTCTCCGCTCACCCCAAAGCTCCGACAACTGGGATGTGCTGGGGAGCGGATGGATAAGGGGTCCAGGGTCAAATTGAAGAAAGGGTGGTGGCGAACCGGTGAACAGATGCTCATTAAATCGGACGGTACGTATGAAGTATGGCATTCGAAGACGGTCGCCACCCCCGAGCCATCTGACCCCCTTCATACAATGCTCCACTGGATGCCCAGCGCCGAGCCGTCTCCGCAATCTGAAAGCCTGAGTACATACTTGCAGGCGCTTCCGGGAGCGAAATACTGGAAAGAAGGCCTGGTGGTTGCCACAGACGGGTCTCTACGCACTCGGAAGGACTCATCAAAAGAATTCTCGATGGGAGCGGGCGTGGCGGGAACGGGGAGGGAACCCTTACGTATGTCCCTGCGAGTTGGTGGCCAGTACTCGAGCACACGTGCAGAGTTGGTGGCAATTGCAGCGGCGCTACGTGTGACGCACACCCATCCGGCTGTGGCGTTCTTGGTGGACAGTTCCGCAGCGCTACAACGCATGACGTGGTTTCGCAGTAAAGACTTTCGGCCTTCCCCACGCAAGGTCAAAGATCTAGACGTACTGATGGACATTGTTGCGTCACTGTCCCAGCGACAAGAGAATGGGTTGTCTACTACCTTCGTGAAGGTTCACGGTCATTCCGGGGATCCTCTCCACGCGATAGCAGACTATCTTGCGGTACAGGGCGCAGACCAAGACGATGAGGAGGCTGAGTTTGTGGCAGGCAGGCCTGACTGCATCCTATACAGTTGGGCTCAAGACGGTTCGGAGCGCACGTGCCCCTGGGGGCCCCAGATTAAGCGACGTATAAGGCAAGTAACGGGCGAACAGGCATGGGCAGAATACGCAGGAACAGGGGTGGTGGATGCTTTTCTAGGCCGCAGGGACGCGGGCCGAGCCCTGTTAGGATCAGCACTTCGCAGCACGTGGGACTGGGCGGTTCGTGGATGGATGCTGGGAGTGTCACCGTACAGCTACCCGACTCGGGCCAACATCTCAAAGTGGCGCAAGCATGGCAGTGCCCACTGCGAATGCGGACATGGTGACGAGACCTTCGCTCATATGCAACTGAATTGCAACCTAGCGCGGCGACGCTCAGCTCGTCAGCAGGCCCATAACAAAATAGCGAGCCTGGTGGAAAAGTACTCAGATATGATACGTCCAAAGGATAGGATCTCGGTGTGGGACAAACAGGTGGGCACATTCATCCGGGCGTTAGAGTCTGCGCGACCTGATGGGATAATCTTGAACGAGGTCACGATACGTAACCTAACTCGATGGAAGATGGCGGTAAGCCGCGGGAAGGCCGACGCCCGTCAGGCAGGTCACAAGCGCTCACTCACAGACGTTCACTCTCTCTTCGCCCCTGCAGAGCTTCGGAAACGACCTGATGGGCTCATCTTTGACCTGCAACACCGAACCATATACCTCGTGGAAATAGCAAGAACCGGTGATGCGGAAGGATCCCTACGAAACCGCTACCTCCAGAAAACTTTGAAATACTTGCCTACGGTGGAAGCCCTGCGTGTGGCTTTCTCCCCGTGTCGAGTCGAACAAGTGACACTAGTGATTGGGGTTCTGGGTAGTATCGCTGAACATACGTGGCGCCATTCGTTGACGGTATTGGGAATGTCACGAGGGCAGCAGGACAAGCTCATCCTAAAATGTATGCGAGCCACCATTGAAGGGACACATTCGGTACTTCTTGCTGAGGAGAATGCCACTCTCCCAGCTGCAGCCACCTGACCCGGGAGACACACATTTACTTTAGCACTGCGGTAGACCTGGTGACGCGAGGTTAAACTCAGTGGTTAAGGGGACCGGGTTCACTTGAGTCACTAGGCTCCTACGGTGTTCCCCTGGATTTTCGTCACAAGGGAAAAGGAAGAACCAGCGTTGTTGTCTTGTAGGGCGCTGGGCACTTTGAACACCCGTTTTCGAATCTCCGGACCGAAACAGTGTTCTTTTCTCCATTAACGGCAACTGTTAGGCCCCCTTTTTCCTTTTTTTATGACGTAGGGCCGCACACGAGCTTTGTCGGAAAGTCAAATGGCTGGTGGAGCTTACCCCATTGACGGGCTGGCCGAGGATCTGAACAGGAACGGCGGTGGGAAGGGCTGTGGAGGCAGCAACGGGCAGTTGACGGGCTCGAATGGGTGTGCGATGGACGTGCGGAATGCAGCGACTGAGCTTGGAGCAGCCCTGGTAATCTCCTGGGACGAAAAACGCGTGGAGTGCACCGGGCAGGCGCTGAGGGTGGTGAGCGTGCAGTCCACGGGGCAGAAGCTGATGGTGGCGATCGCGGGCCCGGGGATGATATATCCAGAGTGTGATGTACCGATGGGAGTCGGTACAACTTGATCAGTTAGGAACTAGATGGGATTTCGGAGGGACCTGACGCTAGGAATATATACTATATACTATATATCGACACACTAACATACACATCGCCCTCTTCTCCCCTTTCTGACCATTAGGGCTCGACACAGCGGAAGCTGTGGAGGCTATATGCCTGTAGCCCAACCGGGGGCACCTAAGTGTCCACCTTTTGCATCACTATGTGAATGTAATAAAAACCACTACTACTACTCGATGGCGCGAGGGGCGGGGGCAGCGGAGGGAGGAGCGCGGGTGGCAGGCACCCGGACCAGGCCTCGGGGCAGCCCGGGGCAGCATGCGCGCCTCTGGGCGAGCAAGCGCCGCCTCCTGCAGCCGCCATC